>CAZOCW010000016.1:0-13569 GCA_964578405.1 uncultured archaeon
CTTAACTTCATTAACTGAATCAAGTTCAAATTCTACACCAGCTTTTTGTGCTTGTTCTTTAAATTTCCCCATTAATTCCATTCCAGAAATGTCATCAAATCCGGGGTAATTTTGAATACTATTTGCCCATGTTGCTGTTCCACCGATTAATCCCTTTTCAATAATAATTGTTTTTAGTCCGTATCTTGCGCAGTAAATCCCAGCGGTTAAACCTGCTGGTCCAGCTCCAATTATCGCAATATCATAATCAGTCATTTTTGCTCACTTGTTGTAGTGAAATCAAGGGGTAAATGGTTTTTATTCTTTCCTGCTTGCTTAAAGCAAGTTTGGGGAATGAAAAGGTATTTAAGGGGGCAATGGCATAAATTTTATTATGGCTGATCAAACTACTGATGCACTTAAAGAAGCTAATCAAATAGCTCTTGAACTTGGGGATAAAAAGAAATCCACTGATTCAACTACTAGTCAAACTAAAACTGCAGTAGTTAGTACTCAAACAAAAACAGATTCTTCAAAAACTGTCGCTCAAGTTGTTGCGAAAAAACCAGTTGTAGAGAAAAAGAAGAAAATTATTAAAAAAGTTGAAGCAAAGAAAAAAGCTAGTTCTCCTAATAAATCAAAAACTAAAGCTCCTGTAGTTGCTTATAGTAAAACTACTCTTGTGGATATTGTTGCGCAGAGTCCTTCCGAGGAAGTTCCTATTCAAACAACTGAAACTAAACGAGTATATGAGGATAATTATGTTGATCTAAAAAATCCTTTATCTGAAGATAACTCAAAAGGTGGGTTAATTGAAACTCTTGGCGGACTTGCAATGATTTTAATTGTGATTGAAGTAATAGTTATAATTTTACTTTTAATTTCAACTTTTTTAAAGTAAAAAATTAAACTATTTTTAATTATTTTTTTTAAGTTTTATCCACGGGTTAATTCCACTTATCGCTTTCTTGTAAAGTACCAACCAAGAATTATTCCGCAAATTAAAGCAATTATAATACTAATTGCAAATATTTCAAAGCTTATTCCTTGTGCTACTGGTGCCATTGCATTTGTTTGGGAATCAATTGCTATTTGTGTGCTAGGTGCAGCAGCTGTTTTCAAAAGTTGTTCTCCTGCTGAGTAATCATTTGCAACCATTGCTTGAGTTGCACTTGATTGAATTCCAGTTAAACTCATTAATATGAAAAAAACAAAGCCCCCAACAACAAGAGTAGATAAGCATAATACAATTAGTACTTTTACTTCATCAAATAAGTTAGGTTGAGTGATTTGTTTTCCTTTTGAAGTAAGTTCATAATATTTCCATTTTCTTCCTTCATCAATTTGTTTAATTAGTTCGGCATTAACTAAAATATCACAGTGTTCTTTTACTGTGGAACTTCCTAAATTTAACTTTTGGCTAAGTTCGGTAAGAGTTTTTCTTCTTTCTCCAAGGTTTTTAAGTATGTTAACTCTTGAATCCGCAGAAAGTGCTTTGAAACTTTTTTCATCCAAAATTATTCTTGAATCCATAAAAATTCATTTTTCCTAGTTTATTGTTCTATTAAGTACTGCTGCTTTGAGAGTTTTTATTCCTTAGCATTTTATTCGGTTTCAGCCTTTTCCTTGTGTAGTGCAGGGAATATGTAAAATAAAATTGTGTACAATATTGCTGCAAGGTTCTTTATTATTGCGCCCCCAAGTAGGGTGAAAATCAAAAACCCTCCTACTGCGTAAAGTATCCAAGCAAATTTAGCTATTTGGTCAATAAAATTAATTTTAGCAATTAGTTCTTTTCCCATGTCGATGTTTTGTTCTTTTAGTTTAGCAAGAGCCATTTTTTTTGTATTGTCATCCTGTAAATTACTTTTAATTGCTTCAAGTTTCGCTTTGAGTACTAATCCATCAGTATCATTTTTTGTTTGAAAGGAATTGAATTCATCAAACCCTAATATTGTGTCAACCAATTGATTTTGTGATCCTAAGATTGCGTCAACTAGTTGCCCTTGGAAAGTATCATCTAGTTTAACTCCGTCCCCAATTGTCATTTGTAAAAATCCTGGTACAAATTCAGCTTTTAATTTATCTTGGTTTGTAATTCCAATAAATGCAAGTGTAAAGAAAAATCCTAGCCCTAGTATTAGTAACATTCTTCCCGCCCCAGTTGTTGCAGCTCTTATTCGTTTAAAATATTTCAATTCATCTTCTCGTTTGTTAATATACACAATTCCTGCAGGTATTGCAATTAAACCAAAGCTCATTAAAATGAAAACATTTAATAGTTGTTTAAATAAAATAGTGCTAAGAATTATTCCGATTAAATATCCTGTAATTGAAAATAATAATGCATATTTGAAAGTATATTTTTTTCCAATAACTAAAATTAATGCTAAGGAAAGTGAAGCAAAAATTAAAAATATAATAAAATTAAGTGAAAGAATTGCATTTAGCAATGGGAATGAATTTATTGTCATTATGCTTTGAATTGTTATCCCCGTTTGCCCAAAAAAGAAGGCCCCGACCATTATACAAGCAAATAAAGCGCACATCCATGCGATTCCTGGGAGTCTATAATCCATGCAATTAAATAGAAAATC
Organism: uncultured archaeon; assembly: GCA_964578405.1. Taxonomy (GTDB): domain Archaea; phylum Iainarchaeota; class Iainarchaeia; order Iainarchaeales; family JAAZKV01; genus JAAZKV01. The sequence continues at coordinate 2,577 of CAZOCW010000016.1, forward strand.
TTACTATATAATCCTTTTCCTTAAGTGTTTTTGACCCTCCCAATAAACCCTTAAAAATATGTATTAATCAGTTCTATTTGATACGCATGAGTAAAAGCAATTCTTTAGAATCAAATAAAATTGGTGGTAGCGGTACTTCTGAATATGTTTTTTTCCATGCCTACAAAGATAACTCTAAAAGTGTTTTTTGGCCTTGGTTGACAAAAGAGCTTTTGATAAAAAATAAAAAAGTTGTTTTTGCGCCAGACCTTCCAAATCCTGCTGAACCAAATATTGAAAAGTGGGTTGAATTTGTATTGAAGAATCATAAATTTAATGAAGATACTGTTCTTGTTACTCATTCTTTGGGTGGAGTTTTAGCACTTAAATTATTGCCTGTTCTTAAAGTAAAAATTAAGAAACTAATCTTGGTAGCAACTCCTTCGATGAGTGCATTAAAGGATGGTAAATCAAGGCCAGTTTTAGATAATTGTTGTGATTGGAAGTTTGATTATGATGCAGTTAAAGAAAAAGCTTGCGAGATTGTTGTTCTAGTTGACAAAACAGATCATTTAATTAGAATTGAGCGAGGTAAAGAGATTGCTGACCATTTATCTGCAAAATTAATTGTTTCTGTTGGGGCAGAGCCTCATTTTAACTCCACAATTGAACCTGCGGTTCTCAAAGCTTGTCTTCAAGCGTGATTGAGTTATCCCCAAAAAGCCTTTTACTTGTCCCCTACTTTAACCCTTAAAAATGCTTTCTAAACTGATTCTTTTATGGTAACTGAAGTAGAGACACCTAAATCAATTGACTTTTTGGCAATTGAAAAGAAGTGGCAAACCGAGTGGGAAAATAGCAAAATTTTTACTGCTAAAGAAGACTCTTCTAAGAAAAAATGCTATGTTCTTGAAATGTACCCTTATCCAAGTGCTAGTTTTCTTCACATGGGGCATGTTAGAAATTTTACAATTGGGGATATTTTTGCAAGATTTAAGAGAATGAATAATTTTAATGTTCTTTATCCAATGGGTTATGATTCATTCGGATTGCCCGCAGAAACTGCTGCAAAGAAAGAGGGAATTCACCCAAAAACTTACACTGAAGGGGCAATAAAGAAAATAATGGAATACCAAAAAGCAATGGGTAATAGTTATGATTGGGATAGAACTCTTGCAAGTCACGAACCCGAGTATTATCGATGGAATCAATTCTTTTTTGTAAAACTATTTGAAAAAGGTTTAGCGTTTAGAAAAAAAGCTCCAGTAAATTGGTGTGAAACTTGTCAATCCGTTCTTGCTAATGAAGAAGCAGAGAGTGGGAAATGTTGGAGATGCAATAATGATGTTGTTCAAAAAGATATGGAACAATGGTTTTTGAAAATCACGGATTATGCTGATAGATTGCTTGAAGATTTGGATAAAGTTGAGTGGCCGCAAAAAATCAAAACAATGCAAAAGAATTGGATAGGGAGAAGTGAAGGAGTAAATATTAATTTTAAATTAAAAGATTCTTCAAAAATCCTTAAAGCTTTTACAACAAGATGTGATACAATTTTTTCAGTGACTTTTATTGCAGTGGCTCCTGAAAGTCCAATTGTTGGAGAACTTGTAAATGGGACAAAATACGAAACCGAGGTAAAAGAATTTGTGAGTAAATGTGTTAAAGAAAAAATTGAAGATAGGACTAATGAAGAAAAAGAAAAAGAAGGAATGTTTACTGGAAAGTATGTAATTAATCCAGCTAATGGGGAAGAAATTCCAGTTTATGTTTCAAATTTTGCACTACTTTACGGAACCGGTGTAGTAATGTGTGATGCACATGATAAAAGAGATTTTAGATTTGCAAGAAAATATAATATTCCTCTAAAATTTGTTATTAGTAAGGGTGGGAAAGAAATAAATCCAAAAGATTTTGAGGATGCTTTTGTTGATGATGGAATTTTATTTAATTCTGCCGAGTTTTCAGGAATGAATAATCGAGAAGCTTTGCCAAAAATGGCTACTTGGTTGGCTAAGAATAATTTTGGAGAAAAAATTGTTAATTATAGTATTAGAGATTGGTTAGTTTCAAGACAAAGATATTGGGGTACTCCAATTCCTGCAGTTCACTGCGAGAAATGCGGGGTAGTAATGGTTCCAGAAAAAGAGTTGCCTGTTCTGTTACCTGAAACAGTTGATTTTAAAGTTACTGGAAATCCACTTAATGCAAATAAAGATTTTGTTAATACAAAGTGTCCAAAGTGTGGTGGGGCAGCTAAAAGAGAAACGGATACAATGGGTGGATTTGTAGATTCTTCTTGGTATTTTTTAAGATACGCTGATAACAAAAATAAAACTCAACCATTCGATCCAGTTAAAGCAAAGTATTGGATGCCTGTTGATCAATATGTTGGCGGGGCAGAGCATGCAGTAATGCACTTAATGTATGCTCGTTTTTTCATTAAAGCTCTAAAAGATTTAGGGTACGTTGATTTTGACGAGCCTTTCCAAAAATTGTTCAATCAAGGAATTGTTTACAAAGATGGGGCAAAAATGTCAAAATCTAAGGGAAATGTAGTTTTCCAAACGGATATTTCAAACAAATATGGAATTGATACAGCAAGATTGTTTTTGATGTTTGTTTCCTCTCCTGACAAACAAATGGAATGGAGTGATGAAGGAGTTGACGGAGCTTTTAGAATTATAAATAAATTCTTTAGAGTAAGTGAAAAAGTTTCGGTGGATAAAAGTGCACTTGACAAGAAGACATTAAGCAAATTAAATATTGCTGTTCGTGATGTTACAAAGAACATTGATACTTTTGATTATCCAAAATGTGTAATTGCTATTTCGACATTCCTTGATTATTTGTCTGGATTTGACTCAGTTCCAAGGGTTGCATTTGAAGAATTACTAAAGTTAGTTTCTCCATTTTGTCCTCATGTTAGTGAAGAATTGTGGCATAAAATTGGAAACAAAACATTTGTTTCAATTGAATCCTGGCCAGTACTTGATGAAAAGTTAATTGATGAAAATTTGGAACGAATTGATGTTATTGTTGATAATCTAAGGACAGATATTATTAGAGTAAAAGAACTTGCAAAAATTGCTAAAGTATCTAAGGTAAAGATTTTTGTTGCGCCTGAATGGAAATGGACTGCACTTGAAGTAATAAAGAAAGCTTGTAATACTCGTCCTGATTTTGGAGCTGCAATTAAAGCAGTAACTTCTGATCCAGATTTAAGAAAATATGGTGGGGAATTACCAATTTTTGTTAAAAGTGCTATGAATAAATTTAATGATTTTTCACAACTTGAAAAGTTTGATGAAATAGCAGTTCTAAATGAAGCAAAACCAGTTCTTGAAAAGGAATTTGGTTCAATTGAAATAATTAAGGCTTCTGATTCAACTGAAGCAAAAGCAAAGAATGCTTTCCCTGGAAAACCTGCGTTGTTAATTGAGTAAACTTGATTGTTACAGTGAGTTATTAGAGTAATCTTTATATTGTACAAAAGCGTTGGATTTCTATGGTTGCAAAGAAAATAGTTTCAAAAAATAATTCAAAAACTGATTTAAAAGAAAAGTTTATTTCAAGAGAAGAAACTCTAAAATCTGTTAGTGAAATAGAGTTAGTTTATTTCAAATACATTTCAATTATTGTTCTTGTATTAATTGCAAGTTATTGGCTTATTGTTGACGGTTACTGGTTCGTTGGTGTTCCTGTTCTTGTATTCTTTTTAGCAATTCCTTGGATTGCTGAGCAACTTGAAGAAAGAAATATTATAAAGAAGAAATAAGAATTAGTTCTTATTTTCCCTTTCTTTTACTATAACTTTAAATACTTTAAACTTCTTTTACAAGTATAGGTTGATTTGTTCAAAAGTTTGTGTTTTTTATGGATAGATTAGAAAAGGAAAAGATTATGGAAGCGGCTCTTTTCATGAGCCCAAAACCACTTACTCTTGATGAATTAAATAATATTGCTGCAACAGAGTCTAGACTTGAGACTAAAGCAATGATGACTGAACTTATGGGTTTTTATAATTCTAGAAAATCAGCTCTAGAGATAGTTGAACTTCCAGTTGGTTATCAAATGAGAGTAAAAGAAGATTATGAGGATCACGTTCAACAATTTGCTCAAAACTCCATGTTTTCTCGAGGAGTAATGAAGACCTTAGCGTTCATTGCTTACAAACAACCAATTTCTCAATCAGTTGTAGTAAAATATAGAAACAACAAAGCATATGATCACCTAAAACTTTTGCTTGATGAAGGATTTATTAAGAAAGATCCTAAAGGAAGAAGTTTTACTTTAACAACAACTACAAAATTCATTGAATACTTTGGAAAAGATTTTGGTAAAGCAAAAAAGAAAGCCGAAACCCACATGGGTGTTTCAAGTGAACCATACACTCCAGTTGTTCAAACTTCAAAAGAAGCAAAACCCTCTCTTGGAGAGAGTGTTAATGAAGTAATGAAAGAAAATGAGTAGTTTTTGTTCGTTTAAAATAATTTCTGTTGTGCCTGCACTCAAAAACTAGAAAAGTTTTTGTTGTGTGCTTCCGATTTGTTCAAGTGCTTTTGTACAAGTGCTCCAAAAAATTCTACTAAATGGGGGAAGTTTTCTATTTTTTTCCACGTAATCAGCAAGGAACTTTTTTGTGTAAGGGTCCGACGGGTATCCTGAGCCAATATTTCCAAACTTTTCTGATAAGAGTTCTATTTCTTCATCTCTTTTAACTTTGGCAAGTATACTTGCCGCTCCAACAACAATATATTTTGAATCAGCTTTGTTTTCAGCAACAATTTTGATTGTTGAGTGTTTTTTATCCAAATATTTTCTAATTCTTTTTTCAAATGCCCCTTTAACTGCATCTGGGGAATCTACATAAACTATCTCTGGTTTTGTTTTTAGTTCATTAATAAGTAATGCAATTTTTATCGCTTCAATTTCGTTTAAGGAGTATTGTGCCATTAAATCATTAATTTCAATTGGTTCAATAATTAGTACTCGTTCTTCAATACAGTTTTCTTTAATACTTTCAATTAATGCTTTTCGTTTATTAGCTAATATTTCTTTGGAGTCTTTTACCCCAAGTTTTTTTAATAAGGGTTCAGTATCTTTTTCCATTACACTAATTCCAATAGTCATTGGGCCAAAGCAAGGTCCTCTTCCAGCTTCATCAATTCCTGCGATTAACATACAATTACCTTTGAAAGATTTAGTTTTAATTGGTATTTATTGAGTTTTTTGATTTTGTTTAAAGTTTTTTAACGTAAAATATTCCTTCTCGCTTGTACCCTTGGGCACTTGCTACTCTTGCATAAAGTATTTTCATTTGTGCTCTTATTTGTTTATCACTCATTGTTTGTGTTTTTACTTTGTGTGGAAATTGGAAAAAGTATAATGTTTCAGGAGTTCTAATTTTAACTTCGCTAAAACCAAGTTCGCGTGCATGTTCTTCAACTTGATTAAGCATGAAATTTAGAGGTTGTTTTTTTGTTAATCTTCTAAATGAATTAAGCGCAGGTCTTGCTTCTTTTCTTGTTTGCATTGATTCAATAACTACTGCGTCTTCCTTAAATCCAATTCCAAGCCATGCTTGTGGTCTGCAAAAATGATCCGGGACAGTTCCTTTGATTAGTCCTATTGTTTGTTCTGCTTCATAAGTTCCGCCTAGTGGCATTACTACAAATCCATTAGTTGTTGCAAGTGGATTTTCTGCTTTTTGAGTTCCTTTTGAAATAATAATTGGTTTGAATTTGGAAATTAACCCTCGTCCGTTCATTGCATAAGCAAATCTACTTCCACTTGGGTGGTGTTTGGCTTTAGCTGCAAAAGTTGCGCCTATTTGAAAAGACAATTTTTTTCTTTTGGCATTAATAATAATTTTTCTTCCAAGGTTTCTAAGTTTGTGTAATACCATACAAATAGTGTGTTTGTTCAAATATTAAAATAGATTTGTTTGTTAGGTAGAATTAGTTTAGTTCGGCACTAGAGTTTTTTTACATAAAAAAATTCTTCTTTTGTATATCCTTGTTTTTTGGCAAGCTTAGTGTATAAAATTCGCATGTTTGCGCGTATTTCTTCACTTTTTGCTTTTGAACCCATTAATATCCAAGGGGTAAAATAATAACTAAGCGTTTCAGGTCTTCGAAGTTTTATTTGTTTTAAACCAAGTTTTTTCGCATGTTCTTCTGCGGTTTTTAAAAGAAAATCAAGCGGGGGGGTTTTGGCAGTTCTCCAAAATTCATTAGAAATTGTTTTTGTGCCACTTCTTCCTTGAATTGCTTCAATTATTAATGCATCTCTTTCAAATCCTAAAGATAATTTTGCCAACTTGATTGTTGAAAATCCATTTGATTCTTGAACTTGACCAACCAATTTTAGTGCTTTTGCTTGTTGGGTGGGCAGAGTGCAGTCAATTCTTAATTCCCGAGAAGATTCATATTCGCCATGATAGTTTGGGGAAACAAGATATGTTCGATTATTTTTTCCAATAAACGAAACGGGTTGAAAGGATTTCAAAAAGTTTCTGCCATGTAATTCATAACTTTTGCTGCTCGCGGAATTGAAATAAGTTCCATCTCTTTCTTTTTCAACAAAAGCATTAGTTCTTGTTTTGATTACTTTTCTCTTTAATTTAATTATCCTCGATTGTGTAAGTCGTTTAATTGAATGAATCGGACTTTTCATATAAAAAAGATAGTTTTCTTTCCTTAAATAGATTGCTATTTATTTTTATTTATTTAATGCAGGTATCAAGTTTACTTGATATCAATTAGTATCTCTCTAATTCTTGCTCTTTGTTTGTCGCAAGTTCCGCAAGCATCCATTGCATCAAGGCAAAGAACTTTTGCTGCTCTTACTTTGTCAAGTTTATCCATTCCTGCATCTTCCACTCTTAATGTGTCAAATGCTTCTTTTAAAGTGTCATAAGCTTTTCTTGTTGAAGCCATTGCCATTTCTTTTTGCTCTTCACTTGGTTTAATGTTTCTATAAGTGTGGCAAAGCATGCATGTTCTTTTTGCTGTATCAAAGTATCCTGATAATCCTGTCTTCATGACAATATGTAAAACGATTAAGAATATAAAGATGCCTCTAGTTCTTGTCAATTTGGGCCTTTAGGCCTTCTTTTGAGTATACATTTTGTCACAGTATGTTTTTGTTAGTGTTTATAAAGGTCGAATGGAGTGTTATTAGTAATGGATGAGTTAGTTTCAATGAGTGCTGTTTCAGCAGGTGTTAATTCTAACTCTTACTTTGGTTATTTCTATTTTTATGAATAGACTCTGGACTAATCCCCAGAGTCGTATTCGAACAATTAATTTGTTTTAATATAACTCGGGAAGGATTAAGTTCTCCCAAAGGTTAATTAAAAATGGTCTGGTGAAAAAATGGATGGAATGATGATTGGAAAAAAAATTAGAATGCAAAGAATTATGGGGAGAGAATCACAAAAAATGTTAATTGTCCCGATTGACCATGGAATTAGTGATGGTCCGATTGATGGTTTAATTAACGTTAAAGAAACTGTTTCTACAATTGCTGAATCAGGAGCAAATGGAATTTTAATGCATAAAGGATTAGTGGGGGTAGGTTTTCGCGGGGGTGGAACTGATATTGGTTTAATTGTTCACTTAAGTGCAGGTACCTCATTATCTCCTGATCCATTAAACAAAGTAATGGTAACAACTGTTGAAGAAGCTGTTTCGCTTGGAGCGGATGCAATCTCAATTCACATTAATGTTGGGGCAGAAGAAACTGGGAGAATGATGGAAGAAGCTGGTCAAGTTGTTAGGGATTGTAAAAAATATGGAATGCCTTTAATGATGATGATGTACCCTAGGGGAGAAAAAGTAAAAAATGAAAAAGATGTGGAAGTAGTAAAAATGGCTGCAAGAATTGGGGCAGAACTTGGAGCAGATATTGTAAAAACAAATTACACTGGTAGTAAAGAAAGTTTCAAACAAGTTGTTGCTGGTTGTCCGGTTCCTGTAATAATTGCTGGCGGAGCAAAAGGGACTGATCGAGAAACTTTAGAAATGATAAAAGATGCAATGGATGCTGGTGCAGCAGGAGTTGCAATGGGAAGAAATGCTTTCCAACACAAAGAGCCTAAAAAAATAATTAAAGCAGTTTCTTTAATTATTCATAAAAAATATTCTGTAGATGCTGCATTGAAAGAAGCAGGAATTAAAGATGTTAAAGCTCCTGTGAAAGCGAGTGTGGATAAAACAGGGCACTAAAAGGATTATCTTTTAGTGCAGGCACTAAAGTGCAGGCACTAAAATAAAATTTTTTTACTAAGGGCACTAAAAATGCCCTTTTTAAAAACTAAGTTAGAAAAAATAATTGATGAATTGGTGATGATGGATGACGACTGGAAAAGAATTAATTATTGACATAAGGCCTTATGATAAAGAATTAGTTACAAGTGCTCTTGAAGCAGGAGTAAGAACAATAATAGTTCCGAAAGGTACAACTGAACAAGTTCACAAACTTGGAAGAATTGAAACTATTTCCGAAGATGGGGATAGAGTTTTAGGAAAAGATATTTTTGAGCAAGTAATTACAAAAAAAGAAGAAGAAAATAAAGCTTTAGAATATGCAAAAAAAAGTGCTGTAATTGCGTATGTTACTGATTGGAAAATAATTCCTTTAGAAAATTTAATTTCAAAGTCATCAAATGTTTATGTGGGTTGTAGGGTGCAAGATATTTCTACAATGCTTTCTGTAATGGAACAGGGAGTTAAAGGAGTAATAATTAAAGTTAAAACAAGAGCTGAAATTATGAGTGCTATTAAAGAATTTTCAAAGAGTGATGGGACAGTTGATTTAGTTGAAGCAACTGTTACAGAAGTTAAAGTACTTGGTTCTGGAGAAAGAACTTGCATTGATACTTGTAACTTAATGAGTGTTGGGGAAGGAATGCTTGTTGGTAATTCTCCAAAAATGCTTTTCTTAATTCAATCAGAATCAAACGAAGCAGAGTATTGTGCTACTCGTCCATTTAGAGTTAATGCTGGGGCAGTTCATTCATATATTTTAATGCCTGAAGGAAAAACAAAGTACGCAATGGAACTTGCTAGTGGGGATGAATCTCTTTCAATTAATTACAAAGGGGAAGCAAAAAGAATTATTGTCGGAAGAAATAAAATAGAAACTCGTCCGCTTCTTTTAGTTGAAGCAGAAGTGAATGGAAATAAATCCGGAGTTGTTCTTCAAAATGCTGAAACAATTAGATTAATTCAGAAAGGTGGAAAACACATTTCTGTGGCTGATTTGAAAGTCGGGGACAAAGTTCTTGTTAAAATTGGCGAAGCAGGAATGCACTTTGGAACAAAAATAAAAGAGACTATTAGAGAATAATTAATCTTTTTGAAAATAAGCATTTGGAAAAATTCATTTGCTTATTTTTTTTAATTAATCATTTTTTAGCATTAGTGTAAAGTTCTTTTATCTCATCACTTGTAAGTTGTCTGTCCCAAATTGCAAAGTCATCAATTTCTCCGATAAAATTTTGTGATTCTGCTGAAGGGTCGGCTTTTCTTCTTCCTAACCATACAATATATTTTTCATTAGAGCAGTTCTTTCCATTAGTTTCGCTCTTTTGTAATTCACCATCAAGATAAAAATCTGCTTTGAATGGTTTATAACTTTCTACAATTGTTGCCATGTGCCATTCGTTAAGTGTGATTGGTTGCTTTGAAATAAGTGTGTTTAAAGTTTGTTCTGTGTATCCTGGGCAATTCCAAGAACCTATTCGCCATTGTAAATAATTTGAAGAATTAATTTGCAAATTTCCCCTCCAATGATAAAATGAGTCTGCAGTAAAGTCATAAATAGAAAATCCTAAAATATATCCTGGAGCGCTTTGATTTGCTTTAAACCAAATCGAGTAAGTTGATTCATCTTTTACTGGGAGATTTTTTATTTCCACATATTGTTCGGTGGTTGGTGTTGCATTCCCGCTTGAAAAATGTAATGCATTTCCTGATATTCCGCTAACTAAAGTTGGGCATGCTATTGGGCATGTTCCATTTATTCCCCCAACTGAATCATTAAATGTGCTTGCATCATTAAGCGTCCAAAATGATTTAAGGGAAGTAACTATTGGATCTGATTTTTGATAATTGCTTCCTGAAACTGTAACATAAGCTAAACTCGTTAATCCTCCAAGTGCAGTGTTTTGTTCATTTGCTCCGCTTGTTGTTTGTGTTTGTCCTTGGCTAAGTAAAGAGGTAATTGCAATAACAACTATTGCTACAACTAGAATTGCAGCACCAATAATTAGTAAATATTCAATCGCACCCTGGGCTCGTGAGAGGGGTTGTTGCTTATTGTGCATATTAGTTTGTTAGGGTTTTCAAGTATATAAAAGTTAATTTTTCCGATTAAAAAGTAGCTTTTTATAGTATGGGAGCATTAATCCTGTTATGGTTAATCGTGTTGAGAAACAAGCGCAAGGGACAATTGAATACCTTGTGATTATTGGAATTGTTGTTGTTCTTTCACTTGTTGTTGTTGGAATTATTTCTTCAACTGGTTCTGGATCTGCGGGGACTATTTCTTCTACTTCTGGTAAGATTTCTCAAACAAGTGGTGCAATTAGTATTAGCGAAGCTGCGATTGATGTTAATGGGAATGGTTTAGTTAAATTAAAGAATAATTCTGGCGGAAGTTTAACTGTAACTAAATTAAGTATGGATGGAGTTGAAGTGGATAGTACGGATACTAGTATGTCTTCAACAGCTGATGGTTTGTTTTCATTAACGAATTTGGGTTCTGCTTGTAGTTGTGTTGGTTTTATTGGGCAGAAAAAAACTTGTACTTTGTTAGTTTATGCAACTTCCGAATATGGAATTGATAAAAAATATTCAATAAGTGTTACAGTTGATTGTATTCCAAAGATTACTCTTGATAATGTTATTCCAATAGTTCCTCCTGTAGTTGCTTCTCCTGTAGTTTCTTTACTAAGTCCTGTTGATAATAATTTAACAAAAGTTGTTTACAATTCATTTAATTTTAC
>CAZOCW010000017.1:0-12495 GCA_964578405.1 uncultured archaeon
TTCCATCATAGCAGTGAGACGAGTCACACCCCAACTTGGATAAAAAGCAATTTCTTTAATCGCATTCAGAGTTTTCTCACGGATTTGAGATCCTTCAAGATCTAAATCAAAAAACCATTGTGGAGTCGCTCTAAAAAAGAGCGGAGTTTTTGAACGCCAGCAATGAGGATAACTATGTTCAAACTCTTTGTAGCTTAAAAGCAATTCAAGAGATTTTAATTTTTCTACAATCAGTGGATTGGCTTTAAAAATATGTGTGCCTTTGTATTCAGGAACTTCATCTGTATAAAGACCGCCTTCATCCACAGGACTGAGGATTTCCATATTGTATTTAAGACCCACTTGGTAATCTTCCATACCGTGACCAGGAGCTGTGTGAACTAAACCCGACCCATCTTCTAAATTTACATATCTATCAGACAAAATTACTCTAAATCCTTTTTCAATTTCAACTTTATCTTTTAATACTCCGTCAAATAAAGGATCATAACTCATTCCTTCTAGTTCGCTTCCAAGAACTGTTTTTTCAATTGTATAAGCCGCTTCCATCTTTCCTAAAACATCAGCAGCTTTTTCTTTTGCTAAAATTAATACTTCTCCAGTAGAAAGTTTTGCAAATACATATTCATATTTTGGATGAACCATTACCCCAGTGTTTGCTGGAAGTGTCCAAGGAGTAGTTGTCCAAACTAATAAGTAAGTAGAATTTGGATTTGAGGATTGTTTAATTAAATTATTTTTTCCGTTAGTATTAACTTTTAATTTAACAAAAATAGAAGTGTCCCCAAGCTTTGTGTATTCAATTTCGTTATATGCTACCGCAGTTGCACAGTGCGGGCAAACATGAACAGGATATTTTCCCAAGTAAAGTAATTTTTTATCTTCTGCTTTTTTAAAAGCAAACCAAATTGCTTCAATGTATTCGTTTGTTAATGTTAAATATGGATCAGAGTAATCCATCCAATCCGCTAAATTATCAAATTCTTTTCCCATTGTGCTAACAAATTCTGTTGCAAATGCTCTACACTCTTTTACAAAAGGTTCAACACCATATTCTTCAATTTCTTTTTTGAATTTAAATCCTAATTTCTTTTCAACCTTGTTTTCAATTGGTAATCCGTGAGTATCAAAACCTGGCCTATCAAATATTTTTTTTCCTTGCATTCTTTGAGAACGAATTGCACAATCTTTCATGATTTTGTTAAGTCCAGTACCCATGTGAATGTGACCAGTTGCATAAGGTGGACCATCCATGAAATAGAATTTTTCTTTTCCTTCGTTTTGTTTGTTTCTTACTTTTGAAACAATTTTATTTTGAACCCAATATTCTCTGATTTTTTCTTCTTCAGTACGATTATATTGAGAAATATTTGAACTCATCATGACCATCTTTCAAACTTTTAGGTTTATGGGCAGTAAGGGATTTGAACCCTTGACCCCTAGTGTATAAGACTAATGCTCTAACCAGCTGAGCTAACCGCCCCTAAAAACCCCCGTTCATTAAATAAGTAACTAAAAATGAATGCTTAAAAACTTGGTCCCGAAGGCTAACTAAATCAAAACTAGAATAATTGTATGGCTAACTCACTTGTTTGCATAATTAATAACCTAAATAAAAAGCTTAAAAACTTGCTGGGAATGAGGAAAATAATCCTTATCTTACTCCAGCTCCCCCGCAATATGTATATCGACCACAATAAGTTCCACTAGAAGCATATATGTCTAGGCATGTTTGGCTACTTGTTTGGCTTTCACAATAATACCCTTTTGAAGAAAGTCCGTCAGAATAGTTTGAATCATAAAATTCATTCCTTGAACATGTTGTGTCCCCTCCATTAGGGCATGCAGGACAATTTACACAAGCAGTATAATCCTCGCATGTTTTAGGTCTACTGCACCTGTTAACTGTATAAGAATTATCCACTGGAACTTGAGTAGGCGGAGTTATTATTGGATTAAAATCGTATGAGCATGATCCGCAAAGAGTGCCATACACCTGCTGATATGGGCATATTCCATCTTCAGTGCAAGAAAAACACGCTTTCCCATCAGAAGTTACTTCCATTCCTTCTGCTAAACAATTTTCGTGCATTGATACACATTCAGAAGGACAACTATTGATCAAAGAATCAGAATAATTGTAATCATAATTATAATCATAAACTGGTTCAACATATTCCACACAATTTGCAGGAGGAGTGAAAATACTATTATCAAAATCAGAAGTACTTATTTTTGTAACAGTATTTTTTGATTCCAAAACTTGATTCTCATCAAAGCAAGAAATTTCCATCGGCATGCAAATATCTTTGTTAAAATAATTATAATAACAATTATCATTAGCAGAAACTTTTAATTGTCGCATAATAAATGCGTCATACCCTTTAAATTTTGTTTTTTGAGAAGTTACTAAATCTTCAAAACTAATCGTTTCATAAGTGTTGTAATCTGAGACATTATGCTCACTAAAATAACAATTTCCGTCAGAACTATCCCAATAAGTTTTATAATTTTTTTTACTCCAATTTCCAATAACCCATGATTTATCAGTATGCCCATCACCGTTATCAAATTCATAATGATAATATTCCTCATTTTTATCATTATAATATTGCCAATTCTTTTCAGAAGAAGTGTTTTCAGTTACATCCCCATTCCATCCACTCCACCAAGAGATTGATTCCTGTTCAACATAAACTTTTTTAGGATAAGTCCAATTACACAACGTATCTTTAATATCAACAACCTCTGTCTTTTCCCCTTTGATTAAAATATCTTCAGCACAATTTCCGTCATTTTTAATTTCATATTCTTCTCCAGAGTAATTATCCACTACAACTAATTTGTTTTTCTCATCAGAGTTTAATAGTAATGAAAGGGTTTTTGATTTTTCTTTATCAGTTAAAATAATATCTAAAAAGGTAATTACTTCCCCATCATAAAATTTTTTTATTCTAGCTGAACCAAAATTTGTATCGCTTTCCAAGTTCAAATTTAAACATTTAACAACAAGCGGAATAGAAACATCAATTGTTGTTCCTGCACTTGGCAAATCAACAAAAATTAAATTACTTGAAACCGTACTTAAAGAATTAATTGGATTAATACTAATTAGTGCTTTCCCATCAGGTTTTCCCCTTAAAGTTACAACATATTTATCTCCTTCTTTTTGAACTTTTCCAGAGGAAGAAGAAGAATAATCCACTCCAATTAAAGTAGCATCAGAATTTGATAAAGTAATTGGATCAAAACATCCACAATCATCACTAATATCAAAACTAACTCTTACCATTCCAGAGTTTTCAATTGTTGCATCGCAATTCCACCAAGAAGCAATTGTATCAATTGTACCTTTGTAAAAACAAATTCCATTTTCACAAACCTTTGTAGCAATACCCCGCTCAATCCAATCTCCTTTCTTATCATCAAAATACCATAACGGAATAGTATCAGGAGAGGAATCATAAAGTTCTGGACTAATAGGCAAAGTAATATCTGCTGTTTTTCCATTTGCCAAATCAAGCGCATTACCCAAATCATCCTTCACTTGAACCTTCATAAAACCAAAAGTCTCAATCGCAGTACTAGAACCATCCAATCTTGTCCCACTAAACTCACCAGGAAAAGCCTCAAGAGAAGCCTCTTTTGTTGGATCAAAAGGAGTTAAAGAAATATTAGCAGTAGTGGCTTGATTAGCTGTTCCCTTAACAATAAAACTATTTGCTTCTGAACTTAACGAAGCCCCACCCATATTAGCATTAATATCCACTAAAGGATCAACTTTCACAAAAGCTTGCTCAGGAAACATTACTGCACTTACTGAGTATTTGCCACCCTTAACAGAAAGTACTTTGTGAATTGGAACAAAACCTGCTTTTTTAAAAGTCAAAACAATATTTTGATCAAATGCATTTACTCCGCCACCATTTTCTTTAATTAAATACTGGCCATAAGAATTTGAAGTAACTTTCATTCCACCCAAATAAAATACATCCACCCCTTGCATTGGATTATTATTCACATCAACAACAAGTCCCGAAATTTCCAAATTTAATAAATATTCTTTTGAGGGATCAGAATTCTGAAGTAACATTGTTACCCCAATAATTCCAATTGCAACTAAAATAATTGCAATAATTATAAAAGCAATAATTCCAACTACAATTATAATTCCTGTTTTGTTTGAAGAGGCTGGAGGAGAAGACAAAGTATGCGGAGCAAACGAATCGCTATTTGCTAAATGATCATTTGTTGGATCATTATCCGCAACAGCCTTAAGCCTAGCTAATTCTTTTTTTACAGCACTAGATTTCGAATTAGTTTCAGCCATAATATTACCAATTTATTAATTCCAAGTTTTGCTTTAACTTAAATTAAAACAGAACATGCACTATGGATTACATGCTCCGTTCAAACATCCATTTGGACATTCAACAAATTCACTATTCAATATATCGCCAACACAATATTCTTCTCGTAACTTTCCGTCACTTGTACAATTTTCATATCGAGCAATAGTACAAATTTTTGTTACGGGCCAACCAGGAAGCATACTACCATAATAGCATGAAAAAGATTGACTTTTTACAGCGTAATTTCTTCCGCCATCACTATCAGAACAAAGACCAGTTGAGCAACCCCCATTCACACAAGAATTACAATCTTGTATTTTATTTGTTACAAAATCATTTGGAATACATTTTGCACCACTTGTACCTGGATTTGCACAAACATAGCTGTCCACTCTTTGAACTACTTTATTTCCATCACATGTAGCAGCATTTGTAACACTTGCACAATCAGTATCTTTGTTACATGCTGTGGGAACTACAATAGCATAAGGAAGTTCTTCCCCATTCTTCCAACAATTACCACCATAGTAAATGTGGTTAGTGAAGTAAGACGGATCGTCTAAAGCCATTGGCCCATAAACATCATAGTATTTTAGAGTTGTTCCGCCGTCAGCAGAGTTTAATACAAACTTTCTTCCATATTCTCCATTTGGACTATTTTTTATTATATCAATAATTCCTAAATGCAATATTTGTCCATTATAATCTATTGCTCCATTAACATCAATTGTTCCTCCGAGAGGTAATTCAAGTGTTCCTTCTTCTCCAGGGCACTGAAATTTTGCTGGAAGAGCAACTAACTCAACTTTAGCAGATTTTGATATCCCGTCAACAATATTATAACAAGAAAATTGACCTTGAAGCTCATAATTATTTGCATTTACTACAACCACATAATTTTTTCCTGATTCAAGCTTAAATTTTGCAAGCCCGTCAACATTAGTAATAGTTGTTGTACCCGTAGAATTACCTAAATCCATTGCACATTCGCCAGGAACGGATTCGCTTACTGAAACTTGTGCATCAGCAATAGCAGTTCCCACATTGGCATCATAAACATAAACTTCCAAATACCCTACACCACTTTGAGGGGACCCACAATCTTGAGGACAAGAATAAGAATCTTCATTAGAACTACATGCATTATCCCCACAATAAGAAGTATTATAACAACCAAATAAGAATAAAGATAAAATTGATAATAATAAAATTGGAACTATTCGTTTGTACATTCAATCACCAAACTAAGTATTATTAGGAACTATATAAACTTCACTTATAGTTAAAATTACTTTTTAGTTGGCAAAAAAGTGAATATTAAGATTATTATTACCGTAAACACTATTGCTCCAACTCCAATGTATATAATTGGGATTCCAAGCAAAGTTATTTCAGAAACTGGTGGTCTTTTATCAGGTTTATTTGAATCATCCACTACAATAGTATTTTCATCAACTGCACAACTTGTTTTGTTTGCTTTCCATTCATCAGAACAGCAAATTCCTGGATCAGAATAACAACTAGTTCCACATTTCTTTCCGGAACAAACACAATTATGACTTACAACATCATATCCCTCCCCGCATACAACAGATTCACAAACATTACTCACACATTTCTTACTAGAAGAACAATTAGAATCAATAGTACACTCTAGTACTGGTTGTACTTGAGAAGTAACACATTCCCCACTCACACAAGTTTGTGAAGAAGAGCAAGTAGAAATTAATTTGTTCAAATCGGTTGTAACACATCTTGAAGCAATTGTCCCTTTATTTAAGCAATTCTTATCTCTATAAGTTTGCATTACAGTATTTGAAACACAAAACTTTGAACCTATTACTGTACTTGCTCCGCATGCTGCATCAGTAGAACATGCTACACTTGAAGAACCATTTTGAGCACATGCATTACAATCTGTTGCACAAGAAGAACAACTTTCGTTTGTACTACAAACTCCATCCCCGCAAAAAACGTACTCTTCAGAAACAAATGAGTGAGTTAAACCAGAAATTGCAAATAAATTTCCTTCAATTGAACAAGAAATATTTCCGCTTACCCCAGGACAAGAAAGTTTTGTACACGCTTGTTTTGCAGAGTTAACATCATTTACTTCAGAATCAAGTACACAAACTCCATTATTACTTAAACTCTTTGGCAAATAAATTGTTTTTGTCCCTTGGAGAACTAATCCTTTAACAATTAAATAATTTCTATTACCATCAATATTTCCTTTTTGAACTGTAGTATTAAGTAAATTCAAATCTGCTGTTGAGAAGTTATGAGTAAATAAAACAGCTTTTTCAGAGCTTGAAGAAATCAATACTTCTTTTGACCCAACATAATTTCTATCAATACTTAAATTATTATCAACTGTCAAGGTTGCAGGAGCACTTGTACCATTAAAAGTATTTGAATCATAAATTACTTTAGAGTATTTTTGGCACACTCCCAAAGTACAACTACTACTTACTCCGCAAGGAGAATTATCTATTTTGTTTGAGTAAGAACAAGTTGCATTATAATCTCCACTTGAAGAACAAACTCCAACTTGACAAGTATTAGAACTCACACAATTTGCATCAGAGGTACAAGCAATTGTTTTACATTCCCCTAAAGAATTACATTTTTGATTAGTTCCGCAAATAGAATTAACTGCTTTGTTTGTTAATAGACAAGACGCATTCCAATTACCTGCACTTGTACAAGAAGCATCCTTGCAAGGATTAGTTGAAGTGCAAACATTTGTTGCTGAACAAAGAGGAGCTACACAAACTACATTTGTATCACAAACATTTACTGCACCACAAGAAGTATTTGGAGTTTTATTTTCAAATACACAACTTGAGTTCCAAAGTCCAGGACTATTACAAGTTCCAATCTTACAAGAATTTGTTGAAGTACATTGTGAATTACTATCACAAGTTACAAGCGTGCATTGACCTGTAGAGTTACATTTCTTGCCAGTATTACAATCAGTATTCTCTGCTTTGTTAACAAAGTTACAAACGCTACTTTGACAAACTCCTGTTTGACAAGAATTTGCACTAACACAATCAGAGTTTGTTGTGCAAGGATACGCTGCACATTCTCCAGAATTATCACAACTTAAGGAAGTTCCGCAAGAAGTACCAAATGGAAGATTTTGTATTGTGCAAGAAGAATTATAATCTCCTGGGCTAAGACATTTAGCAGATTTACAAACTTTTCCAGTTGTATTAGGACAAACTGAATCAGAAGTACAAGCGATAGTTGTGCACACTCCTAAATTACTACAAGCTTTTCCCGCCCCACAACTACTATTAACAGTTTTAGTTCCTACTTCCGTGCAAGTACCCCAAACTCCACTATTACAAGTTGTTTTACCTAACTTACACAAATCTGACAAAGTACAATCTGCTTGAGTTGCATTAACACAAGCACAACCTTCATTTGAGGTTCCGTCACAATCTTCATCATATAAATTTACATCACAAACTTCAGTAGAAGGAAGAACCCCTTCTTGAGTAATAGTTTGAGTCCAAAATCCACTATCACAAACTTTATTTACAATTCTTTCTTTACAAAGTCCAACATTTGACCCAGTTTTGTTTAAATCAGTTTGACCAGGAACACATTCAGTGGCTAATGTTAGGCAAGTAAAAATCTTTTCTCCCTCACTACCAATTTTTGGAATTATTTGACTTAAAGAAGAACTTTCAACTAAATTTTTAGCTTTTGATAAACTGTATAAATTTGTATTCACAGTCATTGAAGATGAAACTGAAGAAGAAAGGGAATATGTTTCATTTTTCAGAGTAATTCCTTTTGAATTAAAGCATTGAACATAATTTGTATCTTGACCGCTTGATTGCACTACAGTTCTCCACAAATAACACTCAGCATTTTGCCCTAAAATTGTTTCTGAATCAAGTTTTGCAACTTTAATTTCACTAGCTGCTCCGCCCGAAGAGGCAGGGTTACAAGTACAACTCCAATTAGTAGTATAATATGCAGAAATCATTCTTGAACAAGAAAAGGATTTATTTGTATCCGCATCAAATATAGAAATTGATAAGGAAGTAGAAGGACTTGTTGAAGCATTTGATAAATAATTTGCATCAGTTCTAGTTTTTGTCAAATATTTGTAAGTAATAGTATTACCATCAGTAAATGAAGTAGAAGGAAGAAGATATGGAGAAGATGGGACATAACTTGTTGTACTTTTAGAATAATAATTATTATCAAGTATATAATTTAATGAACTTACATTTGACTTAAGCAAGTATGCATTATATTCTGCTTTTGCAGAATCAGTAAAAGTAATTACGGGGGCAACATAAGCACAATCAGTTGGGCAAGAAGAATAATTTTCGCTTGGTTCACATTCTAAATTACCACACTCCGCAGTATTTACAGTTCCAACAATTTTCTTTAAAGCTTTAATATTTTTTTTACTTTGAGTGGTAAATGAATAATTAATCACTTTGAGAATATTTGTATCAGATGCATAAGCATCATTTGATTTGTAATCATCAATACTTGAAGAATTTGAAGTACTATCATCATAGAATGCCCCAGCATATCCAGTTACAAACAAAATAACCAAATAGTCTTTTGATTTATCAAGTTTGTAATCAATTAAATCACTTTGAACAATTCCCCCATCAGGAACATTTATGTCCACGGCACCAGCCCTGAATGTGATTTGCTTTAATGAATTTGCAACACAATTTGCTCCTGAAGATCTTTCACAAACATAAGCAGATTTAATTGGATAATTATCCTTTAAAGTAGAAGAAGTGTTTGACCCAACTGGCGCACCACTAAAATAAAAAATTTCTTTATTAGTATCATTTGTTAATGAATCTACAAGAATTCTAATTTGAGAACTATACACACTTTCATAATATTGTTTTCCTACACTTTGAGCAATAATATCATAATCTTTCCAAATCAAATTCGGATCTCTTTCTAATACTGCGCTTATTACTTTTGTTTCTTTCCAAGCAACATCAATACGAGAAGCGAAAGATTTGAATTCATCCTTTTTTACTAAAACATTAATTGTCCCAGCATTAACATCCAAAGTTAAGGGAGTTTTTCCTTTGTAAACTTTATTTAGGTATACATTTGCATCAGTTGGAGAAGAGGTTATTTGTATTTTTCCAGAACTAACATTAACACAATTATAATTTGAATCAAATGCCCTTAAACCAGGATTTGAATCATCACAATCTTCTAATGCATTACATGAAGTAGAACAAGTACTTGGTTTAGCGCCAATTCCCCAACTACAATAAGAATCATTATCCTCATCAACACATTTTACTAGAGGGTTTGTTCCATTTGATTTAATAGTTGGATTTAGAACGTAAAATACTTGGTGAATACTTGGGAAATACGTTTTTGCATAACCATCAGCACCCCAATCACTACCCCAACTATTCTTAAAAATCAAAATTGTTCTTCCAATAGAATCTGTTTCATAACCAACTAAAAGCATTGCATGCGCACTAATATTTGCATCAGAGTTTAAAACATTATAAAATGAAGATCCAACAGTTAATGGACCTTTTTCAATTAAAGCTTTTTTCAAAATATTTAGATCAGTTACAATTGAGTAATTATCATCACCCACTGGTTTAAAATCTGAAATTGAAAACATTGTTTTTCCACTACATGCAGACACTCCTGCTGCAAAGTTTTTTGTTTTACAAAAAGCACAATTTGTATCATTAACTGCACACCTTCCGCTAGTTAAAGTAAAATTTGAACAATTAACTGTTGTTGCAGAAGAACAAGAACTATCAACAAAATAACCACTACTTGTTAACAAATAGGGAATACACGATTCTTCAACAACTCCTGATTTCTTTATGTAACCTAAACCTTGGTAAGGATATCCACCAGTTAATGAATCAGAACCATATCCGTAAGTACTTGAACTAAAATAAAAATCATTAAACACCCCACAATTAAATTCTTTTTCAGCTAAATCATAATTTAACAAATCATTATAGTACAAATTAAATGAAGATTCCACTGCAGCAACTGAAGCAAATGCCCAGCACAAACCTGCATGTCCTTGACTCTTAACAGGACTGATCCAATTTTTTCCATTTCTATTTCTCCAATCCCAACTAGTTGGCAAAGTAGTTGAAGATGAAGAAGAAGTTGAAAGCAAAACTTGCGCAGCAGTTGCATCCCCAAAAACCCCACTTGAATAATATTCAAATCCTGCCGGGGGAGCTACGGAGCCATTCCCATACATTGCTTTCTTATCAGCATAACTTAATTTTGAAACACTTGTTTCCCCAGCAACCCAGGATTCATTATTTTCTCTTAAATTTTTATTAATCAAATTTACCGCACTATCTTTTTGACTTAACTTTGCACCTGAAGAAATGCTTAATGAAAAAATATTTATTTTTGAAAAATCAGAAATATTTGTTTCAATTTTTAATTTTGAAGGATTGATTTGTGATAAATTACAAGTTTCGTTACAAATATTTTCAAATGAAGAAGTTCCCAAATTATACAATGGATAATATGCTTCAAAAACCAAAAATTCTTTTCCTTTATCATCTACTAAAATTACTCTTAAATAATCCTCTTTTGAAGGCAATACAACAGAACCTGAGACATTTATGGAAGGAATAACTAAAGAAGACAAATTTACATTTGAAACTAAAGGGGAAATATCAATTTCAGTAACACTTGAAGAGATAGGGGTAGAAAGAGGAAGTGTGGAGATAATTGTGGAGTTATTATCTGTAGGAGAGGTAGTATTACAAGCCCCACAATCAGAAGTACAAGTACAATTTATTGCTTCCTCAGAAGAACAAACACTATCCCCACAAATAGAAGTGGTGGAAGTACATCCAAAAAGCAAAAACAACGAAAATAATAATACTAAAGAGCAAACTAAAACACTACTTTTTTTAAATTGCATAATATATGAAACTTCAAAGTATTAATAAAGATTTAGCAAAGGCCAATTTACACTAATTATTCAAAATTAGGCTTAAGATCTTTTCTTTATTTCTTTTACAATTACTTTTGCCTCATCCTTAAGAGCCAAACCAAAGCTTAAACCAATTACAATACTAATTGAGAAAATGAATCCTGCAAATGCAATTAAGAAAGCACTTTCAAGCATTCCCGTAGGAAGACCAATTAATCTAATGCCCATTACTACTGAAATATAGACAATTGTAAGTTCAATTACAATTCCTGCAATTTTTCTTAAAGAGTGTTTTGTTGCTTCAATTGCATTTCTAACATATCTTGCTATAATTAATCCTGCAATTATTACTACTAATGCAGCAATTAAAAGTAAAGCAAAATTAATCCAAAAACCTAATACTTCATTTAGAGTTGAAAGCTGAATTAATTCAGTTGCTTGTTTTAAAAAAACAAAGAAAATGTACCACTTAACGATTGATCCGCCCAAAACTGAAAGTTTCTTATTTGCAATAGAACTAGTCAAGTTTTGTTCTTGCATCCAGTCATCAAAATGAGCTGATTTTAGAAGTCTAACAACTAATTGTTTTATTATCCAACCAATTAAGTAACCTACAATAATAAATAAAATTGCTGCAAAAACACTTGGAAGGGCCGCAACAAAAGCAGTGGCCAATTGAGAAAGTGCCCCATTAATAGCTGTAAAAGACTCAGTTACAAAATCAACCATACTACTCCTAGAAGAACCTAAATTATTTAAAGCAGACCGTTTGAATAAACTTTATTCATTTTAAAGAATCAGCAACTAATTTCTTAATATCCTTAACCGCAACTTTCAAATCATCATTAACAATAACATGATCAAATTTATCCTCAAGTTTTAATTCATCTTTTGCAGTTTTCATTCGTTGATCAATAACACTCATTTCATCTGTTCCACGTTTAATTAACCTTTTTTTAAGAACACTTAATGACGGAGTTTTAATAAAAACTTCAATTGCCAAAGGAAATTTTTGTTTAATTGCTAGTGCTCCTTGAACATCAACAACAAAAAGAACACACTTGCCCAAATCCATTATTTCGTAAACCTCTTTTTTTAATGAGCCATAATAATTTCCATAAACTGTCGCATATTCAAAAAGTTCATCCTTTGCAATATACTCTTCAAATTGTTCTCTTGAAACAAAATGTTGATCAA
>CAZOCW010000018.1:0-4214 GCA_964578405.1 uncultured archaeon
CTTAGTTTTTCTTCATGAGCTTCAATTATTACTGGTTTTGTATTTTGCGGATAATTAACTTGATTGTTAGTTTCTTTGTACAAGTTCTTATCTACATTAGAAATATTTTTAACAAATCCTTGTGGCATTTCATGTAGTCCCTCAATAGGTTCTCCTACTTTTGATTTGGCTGCTTTTTTTAATATAAACATTTTTTGTTTATCTTTCTGTAGTGCGTGTTCTATATTTTTTCTTATTTCTTCAATTTTTTCTTCAATTGTATTTGCTATATTTCCTTCAATTTCAATTAATTTGTGTTCCTCTTTAACTGCATCTTCCCAAAGTACATGTTCGGCATTAATAATTCCTTTTTTAATTGAGATAATTCTTTTTTGTTCCTCTTTGACAAATTTTTGCTCATTTGATTTTAGTTCAGTAAGTTTATTTTTTAAATTTCCTTTTTGGGTTTTTGCGAGTGTCTTTAATCCTTTAATCCCATCACTAAATTCTTTTGCATTTTGTTCTCTTTCTAGTGTTGCTCTATCTCTTTCAAGTTCTATTTGTCTTGCTCTGTTTGCTTGAGTTTGTTTTAGTTTGTTTGAAATGTTAATTTTAGTATTTTTTATGCTTTCGTTTATTTGTTTTATTGTCTTTTTCTCAAGTTTTATTATTTTTTGCTCTTTTTTGCCGATTTCAGTAAATATTGCAAGTATCTTTGCTTTTTCTTCTGTAGCAGCTTTTTTAATTTTGTTTATGTTTGCTCGCATTTGTCTTTCTGCTTTCTTTTTTGCTTCCGCTTTTTTTAGTTGTTCTTCTTGCTCTGCTTTTCTTAATTCCTGTCCAACTTTAATTCTTTCTTGAATTCTTTTTTGCTTTTCCTCTTCTTCTAGTCTTTTTCTTTCTTCAACAAGTTTTTTCTCTTCAAGAGCTCTTTTTTCTCTTTCTTCTTTTTCCATTTGTCTTCGTTCTTCGATAACTTTTAAGTTTGCTTCAATAATTCTATTTTCTTCAAGTATTCGTTTTGCTTCGGCTCTTTTCTTTTCTTCTGCTATTTGTTTTTGTTCTTGTATTTGTCTTTCTTTTTCCTCTTTTTCAGATTTCTTTCTTTGTTCTTCAATGCGCTTATTTTCTTCAGCTATTCTCTTTTGTTCTAGTGCTTGTTTTGCCTTTTCTTCAGCAGCTAGTTTTTGAGCGGCAAGTCTTTGTTTTTTTAGTTCTTCGGCCTCTCGTTTTATTTCTTGTTTTGTTTTGTTAATCTTTTTTGTAATTTGTTCGACAGTATTTTTTTCAAAAGCAATTACTTTTTGTTCATCTTCTTTAATTGCTTTCTTTATTCCAAATATCCCTTCAAAGAATCCTTTCTTCACATTTTCTTCAGTTTTGATGATTATTGCTTTATCTTTTAGGGCAGTTTCTTTTGCGTTCTTTGCAATTTCTGCAGTTTTTTGTTTTAGTTTGTTCAAATTCTCTTGCATTTGTTTTTCGTTTTGTTTTCGCGTCTCCTCTCTCTTTTTTGCTTCTTCAGCTTGCACTTTAATTTTCAATTCTTCGGCTCTTTTTTGTTCTTGAAGTTTTATTTGTTTATCTTCTTCTTGTTGTTTTTGTACTTCTTCTCTTCTTGCTTGTTCTTCTTGCCGAAGTTTGATTCTTTGTTGTTGTTCCTTTTCTTCTTGAATTCTTTTTGCTTCTTGCACTCTTTTTCTTTCTTCTTCAGCCTTTTGTTGTGCTCTTCTTTTTTCTTCTTCGATTCTATTTTGTTCGCGTTGTCGTTTTTCTTGTTCTTCGTGCTGTAATCTTAATCTCTCTTCTTGCATTGCTTGTGCTTGTTTTCTTTTCTCTTCTTGGGCTTTTTGATAAGCTAATTTTTGTTGTAAATCTGCTTCTTCTTTTTGTTTTTGTAGAGCAAGTTGTTTTTGTTTTCTTTCTTCAGCTTCCTTTTTCATCTTTTCTCTTGCGCCTTTAATAGTTTCTGAGATTTTTGTAGTAGTGTTTTGTTCAAATTTAATTAGTTTTTTTTCATCATCAGCAATTATTTTTTTTGCAATGTTTATTTCTTCATTAATATGGGTTTTAGTACTCTTTTCAGCTCTAACAAATATTTTTTCTTCTTTTTTTAGTGTTTTTCCAAGTCCTTCAAATAATACACTTATCGGATTGTTAATTTCTTTTTTTTCTTTAATTGCCCATTTCCCCTGTCTTGAAGGTTGAAAGTGTTTAGGGGGTTGTACTAGTAATTGCTTTTGGTGATGAGTTTCTTGGGGATGGATTTGTTTATGTTGAATTTGGGGGGGTTGTTTTGGTTGTGAAAGTTCCATTTCTTCAGGAATTATTTGTCTAAAGTTACTTTTGGGTTGGTTTGGTCCAGCCTGTTTGCTCTTTTCTTGTAGTCTTCTATCAAGTTCAGCTAATTTTGATTCTAATGATGGCTTTCGCAGGTCATCTACACGTTCCTCTCTCCTTTGTATCGCCATTTTGAATCACTTTCGTCTGATATATAACAAATTTCTAGTTATTTAACCTACCCTTTTATTCCAAAAGAGCTCATTTCGGTAATATTTAGGGCATCTTTTGTTGGAGTGATATCCATTACTGGGTCGTTAAAATTAATTGTGGTTTTTGTGGTTAATGTTGTTGTGTTTGTGTCTAAAAGGAATCTTGTTGTATTATATGAAAGCCCTAATTCGTGTACCCCTGAGGAAGTGTTAAAATCTAAGGTTCCTGTGGAGGATAAATCAATTGTGTTATTAAAATTGTAAATTGTTGTTCCTGTGTTATTTTTTACTGTAATTATTAGATTTAATGGGTTAGCGCAAGAGGAGCAAAGGGGGAGAGTTTCTGTTAATTTAGTTAGGTTCGTTGCATCTGTATTAATGTCAAAAGTGATTGTGTTAAACTTTTTTGATCCATAATTAAAGTAAAGTTCACTATTTGTCCCAAAACCAGTTGTGGCAGAGTGTTTTATGTTCATGTCTTTTCCGCCAATCATTAATAATCCTAAATCACTACTTTCTGGAGCATAACTTCCTGAAGTAGGGAATTCTTGTGAAAAGAATGCTTTTAGTTTTGCAAGATTTGATTGTAATTTATCTTTTTGAACAAGTGTGGGAAATGTTTCTTTGTAAATTATAGTGTTATTGTCAGTAATATTCCAATCAATTGCTGCGTTGGAGTATGCATTTTTAATTTCCAAAATAAGAGTTTCTTTTACTGAGTAATTCTTTTGTGCAGCTAGGGATAAAGTAATTGCATTTTCTTCCATAGTTCTTACTTTTCCTAGAGTTGACGCGGATAAGAGTAACATTCCCGCGAGCATAAAAGCGGTCAGAGTAATGAATACTCCTTTTTGATTTGATTTTAACAAATCAAAATAAGTTCTTGAGTTGTTTTTTCTCTTAATCATTTTAACCACACTCTTAGGGTTGCTGAATAGAATGCATTAACATCACTTGCATAGTATGTTGAAAATATTTTCTTGGTTTCAACGTACCTTGAATTGTTTGAGTCAAGTGTGCTTCCAAAAGTAGAAGTTGATAGGAGGTTTAAATCTGGTGCGTTATACTGTCTTAAAACTAATTGATAATTGTAATTCGTAGGAAGATTTGCTAAAATAAATCCGTCAATTTTTCCTGAATCTAGACTTTGGAGTGAATTTGTGTCAGTTCCTGCGTCCAAAATGTCATCAGCCAATTGTTTTTGAACAATTTTTTGACTAGAAAATTCATATCCGTTTAGTGTACTTGCTGCGATGAAGCTAATTACTCCAAAAATAACTAGTGCAGCAACTATTCCGTCAAATGAAAAGGAGAATCCTTTTTGGTTAGTTGTTTTTGTTTTTTTGTGTTTCATAATTCTTCACTTTATTTTGCATAAACTATAAAATTAATTTTTTTAGCAACTTTTGAAAGAGTAGCTATTCTTTGCACTGCCACTGCTTGGTTTGTAGTACTAGTTCCTTTTTGAAGAGTTGTAGAGTTTGCGTCATAGATTGTAATTGTAAATTCGTATTGGTCAAGCGAAAGTGCACTTTTTAGATAATTGTAATCCAAGGAATTAAAACAATTTATTTTTTCTTGGGAAAGAAAACTCTTTTCGTTTACTATTCCTCCGTTTAAACAATTTTGGTCCGAAAGGATTGTGTTTAGTGCATTTACTGCCTTTAGGTGCATTTCTTGTAAATTGATTTGATCATTAAGTTGGGTTTTTTGAGTATTGTATAGTCCAAAAGCTCCTGCCAG
>CAZOCW010000018.1:4224-12246 GCA_964578405.1 uncultured archaeon
AAATTACTCCTGCTACCATTAAGTCAAAGCTCAACGCTTGGGCTTTTTTTTCACTAAAAAAATTTATTTTAGTAATTTTTTTATCCATTCAAATCAATTTCCTTTTTTATTGTTTTATACTAAATCCTGTAGAGTAATCATAACTTATGTTCACATCTCCTTTTACAATCATTGTTGCAAGGTTTGTGTTTAATGTTTCACAATACACTCCTTGGAAAGGAGTACTTGGGCTGTAGTCCACGTAAATGGTGTTTGTTGAAACATAGTAATTCCAATCAGCATATCCAATCCATTTTATTGAGCTGTTTTTTGCTTCGTAGAACGCTTGTGCAATTTGTGAGCAAGCATCCTTTTTAGTTATTTCTTGTGATTTTGAATCAATGTAATTATTTTCATTGAGTATCATTGCACTTACTCCCACAAAGAGTAAAAGAAATAATCCAAACCCCGCCATGGTTTCCATTGAAATTTGTCCGCGTGTGTTCATTTTTTTCAACTCTAAAATTTATTGTAAATTTTAAATTAATTTTTTTTATTATGCTCCGTGGGTGTATAAGCACCAACTGCCTTTTTTTATAGTTGCAGTTCCTGAAGCGTTAGAGGTTTTAAATCTGGGCACGAATGTTCCTGCATTTACATTTGCAATACTGCCCAGTATGTCATACTCCCTAGTTACGGCTCCTTGTGAGGTTGTATTTGTTTGGAAAGTGTCTGATGCAGTTACATTTGTGGTTGCTATTACTGTTGCTGAGGTCCATCCGACTATTTTTGCTGAAAAATAAGTTGGTGTTGTTGGAGTCAACATTGCTAATTGAACTCCTCTATTTGTTGCACTTGAAGAAGTAATTATTCGACAATGAAATCCATACTTCTTGTTTGCTTCTAAAGAAATATCTAATCCAGTTATGCTTGCTGCAGTGGTTGTTCCATTTGTTTGATCTGCCGTAATTATTTTTATTGTCGGGCTTGTCCCCACAGGGGCGTATCTTGCGTCCCCCCAAGTATTAACATCTGCTTTGATGGGGTAGGTTGCTTTTAAGTTTGCGTCAAATGTGCTCCAAGAGGTTTGCCAATTAGTATCTGCTATTGATGCTCCTGCTGAAATACAAGTGAAGTTTGTTTTGTTCATATCTTTAATTACTTGTCCTGTGGGACAGGCAGTTGGGAAATTTAAAAGTTTATTGAAGTTAAAGTCTGCATTTAGTATTGCATATTTATTCCAATTTGTATCGCTTTGTGCTTTTGTATAGTTTCTTCCATCGTGCCAATGTATTGTATTTTCTCCAATTAATTGATATTCTGCTTTTACATTTGTATCAAACACTGGCCAACATGTTTGCCAATTAGTATCTGGCCCGACAAAGCTACAAGTGTAAACATATCCTGGTCCTAATAATTCATTTCCTACAGAATAGAAACCTGGGGAACCAATATTTCCTGGAGAATTTTGATTATTGTAACTTGTTACAATCCAATCAGGACTTCTTGCAGTGTTTGAAATTCTAACTTCATCAATGATTCCATTAAAAAATCTGTAAGGATTATTAGTTGGGTCTAATTGATTTCCAATTGTAAAATGTGCGGTGGGGGTATTTGGAGTACTAGCATTTGTGCTTGCAGTTTGTATTCCATTTACATAAAATCTTGTTGTTCCTGCTGATCGAACCATTGAAACTGAATACCATGCATTCGTTGATGGAAAAGTGTATCCACTATCAACCCAGGCAACAGTACCAAATAATCCTTGTAATTTACTTCCGGGGTTTGCATTATTTGCTGCACCTATTCCAAACCCATATCCTCCTGCATCATTTCCATTGTAAACTGCAAATCCATTGATGGGCATTGTGCTTGGATTTATCCATGCTTCAAGTGTCCAATTGTTTACTGCTGTTGTGGGAGTTGCGTTCATATTTGCATATCTAGTTCCTGTGGAATTTAAAGCATAATCAATTTTTCCATTTGCAGTGGTGGCTGTAATATTTGTAAAGTTTGCAAAAGAATTTATTGCTCCATTTGAGACTTTGTGAGTGGTGTGGGTAAATGTATCTCCACTTGAATATATTTTTTTATTTACAGTTGCGTTATTTGTAATTACAATATTATTTAGGTAGGCTGTTTTTGTTGAAGTTGAATCATTTTCACATGCGATATCGTAAGTATTAATTATTTTTCCAACTAGGCCGGCAGGAATAGTTATTATCCTATGGTACCATTGATTCAAAGCCTTTGAACTTAGATCTTGCGTTGGATTAGCTGATAAACCATTTTGATCCACAGCTCCTGAAGCACTTAAAAATCCTCCAGAATTCGTATTAAAATCCACTGCAATAAAATCCGTTGCACTTGTCCAATAAACATCATACTCTAAAGCATCTCCACTCACAATTGTGTAATCAGTCACACTACTCAAATCTTCATAAATATAACTATTTGCGGATGCAGTCATGTTGTATGTTGCTTTCAAAACCTGATTTCCAGTTAATGTTCCATTATCTGCTGTTATTGTGCTATCAATATATTCTCCTGCTACTCCTGATCCAGTTTCGTGTAAGTGCCAAACCCCTTTGAAATAATTATTTTCATTATCGTCCCAAGTGTTAGTCATATTTTCCATGCTACTAACCACATTTGCATCATATGCAATGTAAAAATTTGTGTCAATTGTGTGTGAAACAAAAGGGACTTTTACCCAACCTATAAAAATTCCATTAATCGGGTCGTATGTTTCAATTTCGTGTGCTAATTGTGTTGTTAGATTAATGTCTGAGTAAAATGCAATATCATATCCATTACTTGATTGAACGTGTCCTCCATGAATAACATCTTTTAATGAGGTGTCCAAGAGAGTTACAAGCGTTGGAAAATAATTTTGATCAGTATTATTTGTTGTACCAACTTTAGTGTGGTCGATTGTAATGGATCTTTTGTAAACAAAAGCCGGGGTTGAATATACAAAACTTATTCCTAATATTAGTACTAAAAATAAAATACTTAAAGTTTTTTTATTAAACATAAAGTTCACTTTATGCTCCCGGTGTGTATTCGCACCAGCTTCCCATTTTGATTGTTACATTTGATGCAGTTTCAGATTTAAATCTTGGAACTAAGGTTCCTGCGTTTACATTGTCAATTGCTCCACTAATTTCATACACGTAGTTTGGTGTTCCTTGTGATGCTGTATTTGCTTGATAAGTGTCAGATGCGGTTACTGCAGTTGTTGCTATCGCTGTTGTTGTGGTCCATCCGACTATTTTTGCTGAGAAGTATGTGGGTGTTGTTGGAGTTAGCATTGCTAATTGAACTCCTACGGTTGCAGCGTTTGATGATGTAGTTATATAACAATGAAAACCATAATGTTTGTTTGCTAATAGGGCCATATCCAGTCCAGTTATGCTTGTATTCACATTTTGTGCAATCTGATCTGCAGATTTTATTTTTATTATTGAAGTTGAAGTGATTGGTGCGTACCTTGCATCTCCCCAAGTATTAACATCTGATTTGATTGGATAAGTTGCTTTGAGGTTTGCATCAAGTGTGCTCCAACTAGTTTGCCAATTTGTGTCTGTGCAAGTTCCGCCTACTGGAATGCATGTGTAACTAGTTTTGTTAATATCTTTTATTGCTTGTCCTGTGGGGCAGCTGCTTGGGAAATTTAGTAATTGATTAAAATTAATATCTGCATTTGTTAATGTGTATTTGTTCCAATTTGCATCGCTTTGTGCTTGGGTATAATATCTTCCATCATGCCAATGTAAATTATTTTCGTTTATTAGTTCGTATTGAGTTTTCATGTTTGCATCAAACACAGGCCAAGAGGTTTGCCAATTAGTATCAATATTTGTTCCTGTGCAACTTCCCCCCGGAACTGTTCCACTCGTATAAACAATTATTTGAATTAGTGAACGATCACTTCCATTATTTGAATCCGCTTGTAAGTATGCTGAATAAGTTCCTACTGCTTGACTTGTTGGAACAGTTATTGTGACATTAATATTTGCATCAGTGTTTGAAGCAAGTGTTGAGGGATAAGATCCAATTGTGATTAATGAAGAAGCAGTTCCTGATTTTGATAAAACAATACTTCCAACATCTGAAGGATTTGAATTTAATAAATTAACAACTTGTGTTTGGTTGTATCCGACATTATAATCAAGTGAAACTAAAATTGTTTTTGGAGTTAAAAATAATCCGTATCCTGTTTCTCCTACCACAACTTGTCCTGAATTATTTACTGTCAAAGTGATATCATGTACTCCTGCAGTTAATGGGAGTGAACCAACTAAATTTGCTTTTGTGTCTGCATAATAATATGCGGGTTGTCCGTTTACTGTAGTAATATACCCCACTAATTGATTTTCAACAATTTGTGATTGTACTCCGTTAGGCAAATCCACTGTTACGTTAATTTTGCTTCCTGGTCCAAGTGCATAAACTTGATTAATTGCATTTGCAATAGAGTTAGTTGCATTTCTGGCTTTCGAATCATCCACCGAATTAGTTAAAGTTGTTGAAGAATAAAGGTAAGCTATTCCTATTATTATTAATAAAAAAGCTGCAATCATTAAGTATTCTGTGCCAGCTTGAGCCCTTTTTTTCTGATGAAAAAAATCGCTCGCGGAATTTGTGCCTTCGGCTTGAGCTATCGCTGAACGTGATTTTTTTCCAACAAAACCCATGCTAAAACTAGGGATTTATGGTTAATAATATTTTCTAGAGCGTGATTTTTGCCTTTCAAGAAGGCATTTAAATCTTCGGAAGCCTAAAATCTATTACTTGCAAAGCAAGAACTTAATTGGTAGCACGGTTCGACATGACAAAACTTAGTAAGTTTTGTAATGCCTCGTAAAAGCAACAGCTTTTACAATGTGAACCGGAACGCCGATTCAGCCCCTTCGTCTAGTGGCTAAGGATGCAGGCCTTTGAAGCCTGATACCCCAGTTCGAATCTGGGAGGGGCTATTTAAGTTTTATTTCTATTTAGGTGCTAATATTGAAGAAGGTTATTTTTTCTTAATTATTAATTTCAATTAACTTTTTCAGTTTCTTTAACGAAGTGAAGCATTAGCATTGCGACTATTGTTAGGCCTAGCGATAAAACAAATGGTGCTGCGGGGGAAACATTATCCCAAAGTAATCCTGCTACTACGGATGCAGGTAATGCGCAAAGTCCAATTACCATTTGAAATCCGCCCATTGCGCTTGCTCTAAACTTCTTTGGGGCAAGTTCTGAAACGTAACTTGTTTGTACTGGGTCAAGTGCTGCTTGGTGTAATCCGTAAAGAACAAAAGTAAACATTATTGCCCACCAAGTGTTGGAAATAATACAAACTAAGCAAGTTAATCCCCAAAGAGTCATTGCAATGTACATTAATCGTTTTCTTCCTATTTTGTCAGATAATTTTCCAAAAGGAAGTGAAAATGCAGCAGTGAATACTATGTAAATTAAATATAAAATTGGGATAAATGATATTGAAAAACCAAATTTATTTGCAAAAACTAAAAGGAAAGAATAACTAAATGTTCCTAAAGCAAATATTGCACTAAGAGCAAGAAATAATCGATAATTGTGAGTAAGATTTGTTAGTTGTATTCCTTTGTAAAGTTTAATGCTCAAATCTTGTTTTTCTTTTATTACAAAATAAACTAATGCCGCACTAATTATTGAAGGAATTGCAGCAATTACAAAAAATGTTTGATACCCAAAATAGTTGATGAAAAAAATACAAAATAGTATTCCAAATACCCCTCCTAGTTTGTCCATTCCTTTTAGTAAACCAAAGTTACTTCCTCTATTTTTTAGAGTGGATTCTTCAGCAACTATTGCGTCTCTTGGGGAGTCTCTTATTTTCCCTGATCTGTCAAGTATTTTGAATGGAATAACCATTGGCCAACTTGTTGTTATTGCATAACCTAACCTTGAGGTTGCAGCGAGTAAATATCCAAACCAAATGAATACTTTTCTTTTTCTTATTCTGTCTGAGGTATATCCACTTAGTGCTTGGGAAATAGATACTAATGCGTCTCCAAGTCCATCAATTAATCCCAATATGGACATGTTTGCGCCAAGAATTGTTGTTAAAAAAATTGGCCAAATAGGATAAATCATGTTTGCGCCAAAGTCATTGAAAAATGAAGCAAAAGAAAATACATAAACTTTCTTTTTTTCATCTTTTTTATTATTGCTACTTTTGGCTTTTTGCATAACAGACCTATGATTTGCCTATTAATAAAGATTTTGTCAAGGAGGTTGGTATTAGTTTATTTTTAAAAAACTGATTCATGCGGGTACTTAGTCAAGTTCAATTAGTTCGTAATTTTTTGTTCCAAAACCGAGTTTTTCAGCATGATCAAGGGCATGTTCTCCTCGGAATAGTTTTTTCTTTTCGTTTTTTAGTAATAAATCCAAGCATGCTTTATCAAGTGCTATTGGGTCAGTGGATGCGAGTACTCCAATATCTTTTGCAATTGTTTTTTGTGTTAGTCCCATACAATCACATTCCTTTGTAATATTTAGTGCAAAAAGAAAGTAAATTACTTTTTTTCCTTTTTGTGCAGCAAAAGCATATTCTGCAAGTTTTTCTTCAAAATCTCCAGGCAGAGTACTTGCCCAATTAATTTTCATTGCATTATATGGGCAGACAGCAATACATTTTGCGCAACCAATGCATTTAGAATAATCAATGTGTGGGACAAGTGTATCAATGATGCATGCATCTGCGGGGCAATGTTTTACACAAGTGTGACATTTTTTACATTCAAGTGGATTTAGTATTGGTTTTGATTGTGCGTGCATTGCAAGTTTTCCTCCACGTGCAGCACATCCCATTGAGAGTTGTTTTATTGCTCCTCCAAATCCTGCCATCATGTGTCCCTTAAAGTGGGCAATCACAATTAATTGTTCTGAGTCCGCAATTACTTTTCCAATTTTACAAGAAGTAAAGTGTTTTGCTGGAGGTTTATTTATCTTTACTTCAGTATAATTTTCCCCCATTTCTCCATCAGCAATAATTATTGGTAATTGTGTAAATCCGTGTTCTTTTGCAATTGTGGTGTGGGAGTCTTTTGTAGTTCTTTTTCCTTTGTATAATACATTTGTTTCTGTGAAAAAAACATTAGGTTTATCCTTTGTGTTTTTTGCTTTTGAATTCTTTTTCAAATAATTAATTAAATCTTCAAACTTTTTTGATTCAATGTATGTGGTGCACTTATCCTCTCCAAAATGAACTTTAATTGGAATTGGTCTAGCGAAGTTGATTATTTTTTCTTTAGTTTGAATTTTTTTAAATAATTCTAAGGCTGCCTCATTTATTTCTTCAGTTTTAGAATAAGAATCAATTTTTGAAAAATATACTTTGCTCATTTTCTCACTTTTTTGTTTGTTTTTTGTGTTCAATGTAAGAAAAGATCATTAGATAAATTGATGAAATAATTATTGGGGCCAAAATAAGGGCTATTGCTTGGTCTGGAAAGATTACTCCCAAAATAGAAATTGCGGCAGATAGTTTGAATAATTTTTCTCCAAGTTTGTGAGTTTTATTCCAAACTATTTCATTGTCTAATGTCCAAGGGGTTCTAATTCCTATGAAATAATTTCTTTTTGCACTTCCAAGAAGTATTCCCATGTAATACATTAATAGCGCAAATGCTGGGGCTAATAGGGCGATCATATTTGCAATTAATCCTAAGTTAAGCAAAAGTGTTATTATGTGCAAATATGCCATGAACCCGCAAAAAATTACAATAAATTCGTAATATATTTCTTTAAACGATTCAATGTTTCCTTTCAAAGGGTCAAGTTTTGGGATTGCAATCAAAATTGCCACAAGAATTAATGTTAATATTGGCATTATCATTATTCCCATATCTTTTGGTGCAAATCCGTTAGCCTCTCCATGTATTCCCCAATGAATGGCAATTGTGTCTGGTAAGGAATTGTATGCTAAAAAACTAACTATGAATGAAAGTGCTACTAGGACGATTATTAGTAAAATGCTAATCTTAATTCTTAATTCAAGTTTAT
>CAZOCW010000019.1:0-1763 GCA_964578405.1 uncultured archaeon
CTGAAGAGATTTCAACGTCTTTTACTTCGGCGATTTTCTTCGCTTTTTTTGCTTCCTCATTGACTTCCGTTTCTGGATTTAATAAAAAATGAACTGACCCAAATACCAATTTAATCACCTTTTTGATTTCTGCCACTAAGCAGAAAAGTGAATTAACAAGAGAGTTTGTGGTATTTATACTTGTGTTTATCCCCTGGATTGGCTCATAGGAATTATATGTTAGTTGGAGAAAATTCTCCAACAAGCAATTTTTGAAATAAGTTTTTGTTTAGTCTTTATTCACTTAAATATTTCATCATTATTTTTACTAGACCGGGTCTTTTGATTAGTTTCTTTGTGAATAAAATCGCCATTTGAGTTTTGCTCAAAGTTCCGTTTCCAATATTTAATGCTTCATCCATTGTGATTGATTCAGCTAAATAATTGAAATCATCATCAGTTAGTTGTTCTAACAAATGTCTTGATTTTAGTCTTTTCTTTAGAAGGTTTCCTCTAATGTTGAACCATTCTTTTGTATATCCTGAAATGAAATCATCAGTGAATTTATTTGCTTTAATTGCTTTAAGTGCAAAAGTTCCAGATAATCTTCCTCCTTCCATTGCTATTCCAATTCCTCCACCGTGAATTGGGTCAACCATGTGTCCAGCGTCTCCTGCAACAAGCAAGTTATCAGCAGTCATTTTTTCTAGGAATCCTCCAACAGGTATTCCTCCAGCATTAACTTCAATTATTGAACCGTCTTTCAAACCAGGTTGTGTTTCTATCCATCTATCCAGATAATCTTTAGCTGTTAATTTAGTTTGAGCAGAAACATATGCTCCAATTCCTATTCCTACATTTGCAGTTCCGTCTCTTTTAGGGAAAATCCAAGTGTATCCTCTAGGAGCAACCTCTGTTCCAAAGAACAAATGTAAACAATTTTCATCGTATCCACTAATTCCAGTCATTTCATATTGGTAACCTGAATCAGTATCATTCAAATTGTTTTTAGTATTAAGTCCCATCATTCTTGCAACAAGTGAATCTATTCCATCACAAGCAAGAATTATTTTTCCTTTGAATTGTTTTATTTTATCATTAATTTCAACATCAAGTTTTACAATTCCATTTTCTCGAACAGCCGCAACAACTTGGTGCTTAAGTAAAATTTTTGCCCCTTTTTTTACTGCTTCAATTGCAAGGTCTTTTTCAAACATTTTTCTTTCAAGAACGTAACCCATTATTTTCTTTTGTTTCATTTTTACTTGTTTTCCGTTAGGTCCGTAAAGAACTGCTCCTTTAATTTCTTGAACAGCCCATTCTTTCTTTGGTTTAATTTTCATTATGTCAAAATATCTATTGCTTAATCCTTCAGCGCATCTTTTTGGGCAACCAATTTCTTGTTTTCTGTCAAGTACTAATACATTTGCTTTTCCTTTAGCTAGTTCAAGTGCAGCAGATAATCCTGCAGGTCCTGCTCCAACAATAATTGCATCATAAACAGTTTCATTTCCAATCATCCTAACCACCGCACCATTAATTTAATTTTAAAGATTCATTGCTCCAACAGGGCATATTTTTACGCATGCTCCGCAAGAAATACATTTCTTTTCATCAATTACAATTCTTGTGTCTTTTAGTACTATTGCACTAACAGGGCAAACGCCAACACATGCTCCGCAATACATACATTTGTTTGGATTATTTTTTACAGCCATTTTATCCACCTTTCATTTTCTAGATTTATTTCTTGTTAGTATCCTTTAAAAATGCTCTTTTTGTTC
>CAZOCW010000019.1:1863-11154 GCA_964578405.1 uncultured archaeon
TAAAACCAAATAATTAGTAACAGGCATTTTTACAATGTTCTCAAACTCTTTTATTTGTTTAGCTTTTCCAGGTTTTCCTTGTAGTGCTGTGATAAAAATTTCATTTTTATTAAATTCTAATCTCGCTTCAAAAGCAACTCGTGTGTGTACTTCTTCTCCTTGAGTATTAAATGCTAATGAAACAGCTATTGGGGATCCGCGAAAGCTTCTATGCAAATCAATTGCAAATTCGTGTTCTCCTTTGAAAGAGTGGTGTTTAAAATTATTGATAAATCTTTTTCCAAATTTTACATAGTTTTCTGTCGATTCTCTTCCCGCAATCATTGAAGGTCTAAGAGTTTTCCATCTTGTTTGAGTTTTTACTATTTCTTTTTTTGCAACTGCGGCTAATTGAGTTCTGTGTGGCATAATTATCAACAATCTTATGCTAAAAGTTAAATTTAAACTTAATCGAATGGCGCATTTATAGTTATTCTAAGAATTGTTCATATCTTTCAGAATTAAATCTGTACAAGAACCTTTTGATTTTTTGTTTTTTGTAAGAATATTTTTTTATTACTTCTAGTTTTTCTCCTTTGTATTCTAAAAATTCGTGTTCTTGTGCTGGATCAAGAATCAAAAAATCTTTTCCTAGCTCAGTTACAACAAAAGCGTGAGTTTTAAGATCGTCAAGTTCTGCAATAATTACTTCCGCAGTACTATCCCCAAGAGTTTTCATTGCTGAACAAAGAAAAACAGCCAAATCCTCATCATCCGCAACTTTTATTTGCAAAAGTTCTCTAGGGGTAAGCCAATAATTTACATTTAAATCAACTTCCACAAAAGAAACTTCTTTTTTAACAAAATCAAAAGCTTGTTTTAGTGCAGATTCATAATCTTGTTCAAATTTGTAAGCAGGATCCTTAAAATCTTCCACAAAAGATTGGACAGTAAGATCCGTTCCGTCAACAAGAGCTTTAATTTCTCCAATGGTTCTCTTCTCTCGTTCGTTAATGATGTCGGAGTATTTTTCTAGCAAGTACTTGCATAATACTAGTTCATTTTCAAGATTACTCATAATTGAATACTAGTCGGAAGGGGTTAAAAATAGGTTTTTTTTATGGGGTCAAAAAAGCACTAAAAGCCTCTTTTTGCCATTTTTTTGGCATTTTAGTTATATGGCTTCTTCTTCAAAAATAAGTGTTTTTCCTAACACTTTTTGAGTAAATTCTTTGACTTGGATAAGTTCTTCATTAATTGATTTCTTTACAGCATTTATTTGTCTTTCAATAAAACTTGCTCTTTCTTTTAGATCAAAGATTTCATTAGAAATTTCTTTTTCTTTTTTTTCCTCTTTCTCAATATCAGTTTTTGCTGCACTTTTGCTTAGTTCTTTGTTTAAATCAATTTGTCTTTTTTGGATTTCATTCATTTTCCAAAATACTTTTCCAAAGAAATCAAAGTTGATTATTTCGGCAAGTGCTGCAAGTCTAGTTTCTTTTTCTTTATCCTTAAGTTCCACAGCCCCCTCTTCAATTGCTTTAACAATTTGAGTTAAAACTTTTTTGAATAAATCCGCCTTTGGATCTTTTTTTAATGCAAGAATCGGATTTGTAATAAAAAGATCAAGCATTTCTTTCTCTTCCTTTGTAACTTTCCATCTTCCAGAATCAACAAGTTGCTTAAATCTTGCTAAAGGTCTATCAACATTAATTAAGAGTGCACTAATTTGTGTTTTAAGATCCTGTTTTTCGCTCATTAGTTTAGTCATTTCTTCTTCAAGGTGTTTAACTTCCACCATTTCTTTTCCAACTTTTTTCTTCAAAATATTATCCTTTTGGGTAGTTAGTAAATTTTCTTTTTCACTAACTTGAGTGTTAATTTCAGTAATTTGTTCATTTAATTTTCTGAGGGCATTTTTTTTCTCAGTAATTAAACCAATATTTTCCTTTAATTTTTCAAATTCAAAAAGATTTCTATTTTCAGCGTAAGTTTTGTTTAATTCAACAAAAATATTTATCATTTCTTGTAAAATTTCTCCAATTTCTTTCATTTCTTCTTTCAAATAAAAACTAGTGTAAATAATATTTTTTCTAAATGAAATAATTTCGTTCATTAGTAAAGCATAACTCTCTCCAGAGTATGCTCTTGCATCATCAATAGTAGTTCCTCTATCAGTAGGGTTAATTTTTTCTAAAAGTTTTTTTAATTGGTGTTCAATTTGGTGTTTTGAAGTAAGAACTGCTCGGTTTAATCTTTCATTATCTTTTCCTTCTAGTTCTTTTTCTTTAAGTGCATTAATTAAATTTAGGCCTTTACTGTGTAAGTATTTGATTTCAGAAAATTTCTTTGCTGAAAGATTTTCAAGTTCTCTATTTTTTAATAAGAATTCTTTTTCAATCATCATTGGGATTTGTTCAATGTTTACTTTTACAACCGAAGACTCTTTTTTGAAGAACCCTTTAAGCACACTAATGAATTTGGCAATAAGAGTGAAAACCATGCTCTATTTAGAGCTAAAAAGCTTATATATTCTTCTTGTAAAATCCCTTTTTCTTTAGATTTTTTAGGTAGTATTCTTGGCAGGGGTAGCGAGCGGCAAAACACTTAGACTAAATTTATAACCCTAAAGAAACTACTTTCTAGTATGTATTCTCATTCAGAAGAACTTGGGGAACGTAACGAAAGTGCGTTTTTTGCAAAGTTGGATGAAATTGCAACTGAAGTAAAAAAGAAAGACGATTTTGTAGTTGTATTTCACTATGATGCTGATGGTTGTGCGAGCGGAGCAATTGCAGTAAAAGCGCTAGAAAGAGAAGGAAAAAAAGTTGCAACTCTTTGCTTAAAACAATTATATAAAGAAAACATTCCTCAAATTACGGCTCTAGGAAAGAATTATTTGTTTGTTGATTTTGGTTCAGGACAGTTAGATTATTTAAAACAAGAATTTGGGGATAATTTTTTCATACTTGACCACCATCAACCCTGTTTAGTAAATGGAAAAGTAGTTGAACACAAATTTCATGCAAATCCTCTTTTGTTTGGAATTAATGGGGGCACTGAAATTAGTGGGGCCGGAGTAACTTTCTTTTTTGCTCGTGCTTTAAATGAAAAAAATAATGATTTAAGTGTACTTGCAATTGTTGGGGCTTGTGGGGATATGCAAGAATCACGCGGAGCACTAGAAGGATTAAATAGAAAAATAATGCAAATTGCAGAAGAAGAAAAACTTTTATCAGTAAAAAAAGATTTACGTTTGTTTGGGAGAATTTCTCGCCCATTAGTTTCTTTTCTTTGTTTTTCATCAAATCCAATTCTTCCCGAACTAACTGCGAATGAAGAAAATTGTGTTGCTTTCATTAAGGGGCTAGGAATTCCACTTAAAGATTCTTTTTCTGAACGATATTTGTCTTACGAGGATCTTTCACTTGATCAAAAACGTGCTCTCTCTTCTGCGCTTATAATGCACTTAAGTAATTATGGGGTAGAGGAATGGAAAATTAAAGAATTAATTGGAGAAGTTTATACTCTTGAAAAAGAAAAAGAAAAAAGTCCTCTTCGTGATGCAAAAGAATTTGCAACCGCGCTAAATTCTGCAGGGAGACACAAACAACCAAATGTCGCACTTAATGTTTGCATGGGGGATAGAAATCCAAGCGGAGAATATGGAAACATTATTGCTTTGCTTGATGAACATCGTGCTGCTTTACGAAATGGAATAGAATTTATTCACACGCACGGAATTGAAGAAAGAAAAACATTTTACTTCTTTGATGCTAAAGACCAAATAGAAGAATCCTTAGTTGGAATAATTGCAGGAATGCTTTACGGTTCAGTTATTCAAGAAAATAAACCAATAATTGCTCTAGCTCAAAATAGTGATGGGACAATAAAAGCAAGTGGAAGAGGGACAAATTATCTTATACGAAGAGGATTAAACATTGGGGCCGCACTAAAAGAAATTGGAACAATTATTCCTGGTGTTGAAGGGGGCGGGCACAAAATTGCTGCTGGTGCAAAAATTCCTTCAGACAAAATTAATGAATTTTTAGATTTACTTGAAAAAAAGTTTGAAGAACAACTAAAAAGTTGAATAAAATTCTTTTTTATTTTTATTCAATTCCTTTTGAAAATTTTCTCATCGTTACAATTCTTAACATTCTATTATTCACTCCGTCCACCGTAAGTATTCTTGGAGTAACATAATTTGCATCAAGCCCGGGTACTGGTTTTAGTGGGGGTTGGACAGGTTCTAAAATTCCCTTATCAATTAATTTTTTTGAAGGATCCGCTGCGTGCGAAACTTGTTCTGAGCAAGTCCACCAACTTTCAATGTCCCAAACAACTCTATGTTTTATTCCTAATTTTTTATTAAGTTCATTTATTCCATACGAGGCTAATAGAGGGACATCATATCGTCCTTTGATTTTGTGTATGTTTCTTAAAAATGCTTCAATTTGTTTTGGACTTGCTTGTTCCCATCTTAAAATTGCATAAACCATTCCT
The DNA here is from genome assembly GCA_964578405.1 of uncultured archaeon. Classification (GTDB taxonomy): domain Archaea; phylum Iainarchaeota; class Iainarchaeia; order Iainarchaeales; family JAAZKV01; genus JAAZKV01. The sequence goes on from CAZOCW010000019.1 coordinate 6,349, forward strand.
TCTTTGTGAGCTTCAGTAAATGGGCGAGTAATTCCCGCTCTTCCTTTTCTAAAATCTCTAATCATTAATTCATTGTTTGCGTTTCTTCCAGTAAACACTCCAACGTGACTATATGGGGAGCCATTCATTTTTGCAAGACTCCTACTCACCCAACTCTTTGTATTAAGGGAGGCCAAAATATCTCCTGCCTTAACTAAGTGAAGGGCTGGAAGGGAGGCATTTTCAGAAAGGGAAAGCATTCCTTTTCTTCTTCTAAGTACATTTCTAACTTTTTCTAATCGTTGTTCTTTACTTTGCAAAGGCACTTTTTCTGCTTTTCTTTTTAGTTCCTCTACAGCTCTTCTCATTTTTAACATACTAATTAGTTAGCAATAAGTGAATTTAAATCATTCCGGGGGAGCATTTTGGGCTAAAATTAGTCTACAGTTTGAATAACATTTTTTTTCTTTAATTGTTGTTCAAGAGTAACAAGTTCTTTTTGAACTGAATTAGTTAAGTTAGTTGCAACACTAGGAATAATTGTTCTTTTTGCAAGTTTGTAATTAATTAAATTGAGTTCTTTTTCAAGTAAGAGCTTATTTTGGTTAAGTTCATTTAATCCAACAAGTTTTCCGAGTAAATCCTCTTCAATTAGTTTTAATTTTGCTTGAGTTTGTATACTCTTTTTTTCTACTTCTTGAACAAGTTCAACTAAAACATCTTCAGTTATTTCTCGTTTGTAAAATTTTTTGTTTAAATCAGTTAATTGAGTATTTAGGTCACTATATTCACTAAAGAGCGAAACAAATTCAGTTTCTTTTCCTTTAAGTGAAAAGAAAATTGTTGAATTTGTCTCAACTGCTTTTTTTGTTAATGCATTCAAAAATTCAATTGTTTTTTCAGATCCATTTTCAATTAAAATTGGGTGAATTCCTTCTAGAAGAACAATTGGATTTAATGCTTTCTCCATAAATGAAAAAATTGATCTGCTTAAGAGATCTATTTCTTTTGGATTCATTTGTTCTTCTCCACTTTCTGTACTATCACTGATCCAAATGATTGGAGTTTTGGGTAAAGAATATGTTTTTCGTACTTGTTCGGGAAAAGTAGTTGAAACAAGTAATCCTTGTCTATCGTGTTTTACAAGATTTGCAAATAATCTAAATCCTCTTTTTCTTGCTTCGTTTTTTTCATCAAAAGAATATACTTTTCCTTTCTCTGCTGAAAAAAGAACTTTTTCTTTACTGGTTTCTTCAGAAACAGGAGTAATGTTAAACATTTTGTGTTGAACAACCACATAGCTTATGATTAAACATCCAAGCAAGATCAAAATACTTGTTATTTTTATTTCCCCAAAACCAAGTGCTCGTAGAATAAATACATCACTAGGTAATCCAATTATTGAAGCAATAAATACTCCAATGAAAACAAAAAAGATATTTCTTTTTTCAGATTCTATATTTGATTTTAAGTATTCAATAAACAAAGTACTAAATGCGGCAGTTAGGAATACAATTAAGTGTAGTACTGCAAGAGTGTAAATGCTTCCATACTCTACAGAATTAACTCCTGTATCTGAAATAATAATATTTTTTATAAAATCATTTGAGAAAAGCATTAAATAAATTAAAATTAAAGGGATAATTAACACAAAAAGTTTTGAAGATTCATTTTGAAAAATAGTTTTTCTTTGTCTAGGGTAATTACTCGCAAATAAGAAAAACAAAGCTGAGAGTAAAATAAATCCTGCCCAATAAGCGTATATCGCTGGCCTAGCTTGTGCGACAGTTGTTGCTAATTGGAAAAATAAATCCCCTGTGACGTGAAGCGTAACCGCAACCATGAATAAAAAATAATAAAATGCAGCAGGACTCTTAATTTTTTTAATTAAAATGTATAATGCTAGTAATGCATTAGCAATTACTGAAATCACTAGCCCTGAAAATAGGAAAATATCCATTGCCATATAGTACTTATTTTAGTTTTACTTCAATAAAAACTTATTTAAAGTAAAAACCCCTTCTTTATGCAGTAAAATTGGGTGTTATTGGGTGCAAAATAAGGTAAAACTAGTTCTTCTGCTAGCCATGCTTATTCTCTTTTTTTCAAATTCATTTGCAGTGACATATACAAAAACTGTTGCTGATGGGTCATTACCTCATAGATTTGATTTGAATGGATTTGTTTGGCAAACCCCTAATAATTCAAATGTTTGGACGTATACTCCAAAAATGGATTGGAATTATACTAAATATACTCTTACAAATGGACAAGAGTTTAGATCCGATACAAATTTGGGCGGGCTTTGGGATGTAAATCTTATTGGGGTTTGGCACTTAAATGAAAATGGAGGAGGGACAGCGCTTGATTCTAGTGGACGCGGATACCACGGTTCGCAAGTATCAACAGGGACAACAACCGGACTTTGGGGGACAAACGGGTATTCATTTAATGGAAGTAGCTCTTACATTAATCTTGATGCCAGGGCCGCAAATATAATGAACAATAATATTGTTACCCTTAGTATTTGGGCAAAAACAACAACTAATGCACAAAATACTTTGATGAGTTTTACTGGGACTTCAACAAATTTTACTGATTTTTATTTAACAACAAATAGTGGATTATATTTTAGATTTTATCAAGGCGGGGAACAAGTAAGTTATTTATCTACCAGTAGAGGATTAACTGATGGTAGATGGCACCAATATGTTTTTGTTTTTGATTCTACAGGAAGCAAAGTTTATATTGATGGGATGCGTGATGAAGGGACTTACACTTTTGGTTCCGCGGCTTCAACATTTTTTTGGAAAGATTTGACTACAAAAACTTCTATTAGACTTGGTCAGTCCTCTTGGTCTGCTTCAAATTATTTCTCAGGAAGTATGGATGAGTTTATGATTTGGAACAAAGCGCTTACACAAGCAAATGTTTCTGCGCTTTATGCTGCACAGCGACCTCACTTTTTTGATGCAAACTTAGTTGCCTATTACAAATTAGATGAATCCTATACTTCAGTAACTCCTGATGAAGCAAGAGCAAATGGGTTGGAATTAGAAAATGCTTTAAGTGGAACATTTTATTATTTTACAGCATATCCTTCGCTTGGTGAAGGAATTGGGGATTCAAATGGTTATCGTAATAATATAGTTGTGAGCCCCACTAACTGGGCACTTAGAGGGCCATCAAAAGCAAGTTTGAATTTAGTAAATAAATGGTCTTTATCTGCGTGGGTAAATTACACTGGCACTGGCACTGGATATTATGGTGTTGTGGATAAAGGGTATTACAATGATGCAAATATTCCTTTTGCAATGGGGGTTTATGGGGGCGGTAGTTCTGCTTATCCTTATGCAATGTTCAAAAATAATAATATTGCCACTTCTTGTACTCCCACTGCAGCAGTAATAATCAAGGATACTTGGAATCATATTTCTTCGACTTATGATGGAAATACATTGAGACTATATTTAAATGGAATAAAAGTTTGTGAAGCTGGTAAATCAAGTGACCCTATGGGAAATACTAGACCCTTGTATGTTGGGTATAGTCAAACATATTATTCTGGGAGAATTGATGAAGTAAAAATATATGACCGAACACTTAGTGATGTTGAAATATTATCTGACTACAACGCCTTTGCTTCACATAAATTTGTTTTAGCAACAACTTTCAAAGATCCCTCTGTTACCTCAAGATTGTGGGGCACTATAAAAGTAAATACTGACCAAAACTATTTGTATAACAAACAAATTGTGCCCGGAGAATCTTTTTTTGATGCAAATTTGCAAGGGCTTTGGCATTTCAATGATACAAATGCAGCAATAACTGTTGTTGATTCTTCAGGAAAAGGCAATGATATGAATTGTGTTGTTGCAAATTGCCCTACTAGAGTAGCTGGACTTTGGGATACTAATGCATTTTCCTATAATTATCTTACCCCCCAATATATTCGAAAAATTGGGGCAAATTCAAGACTTTATGCAGTTCCACAGTTTACAATCAGTGCGTGGGTAAAAATTAATACATACAGAGACTATGGGGCACTTTACTGTACTAATACAGGGGTTCAAGGAATTTGTCCGTTGTTCCTTTCTAGTGGGGGGCTTTCACTTTACATGGCTTCGGGGGTTATGTTAAATTCTTTATCCCCCGTACCTCTTGGAAAATGGGTTCATGTTGTTATTACTGCAAGAAGTGGAGATAATAGAATTTATTATAATGGGGCTTTGGATAATGTTTCTGGAAATGCTTGGACAGTTGGGTCTTTAACAAATAATGGAAATGTTTCTATTGGTGCAACAACTGATGGATCAAATTATAGACTTGACGGGGCAGTCGAAGAACTTGCTTTTTGGGACAGAGTGCTTACTGCTGATGAAGTAAAAAAACTTTACTCTAAAGCGGTAACAAGACTTGATTTGAATGTTTATTCTTGTAGTGATGTAAATTGTAATAACAAAACTGCCTCAACATATTTGACTGATGTTAATAACAATACAAATTATTCTTTATCCTCTCTGCCAGTTTCAACTTATTTAGGAGTTGATTCTTATTTCAAAACAAATCAATGGGTAGTGGATGGAAATTATGGGGTTCCTTTTAGAACTAGTTTTTTGAAAGATGTGGTTGTTGATGCTTCTCCAGGAAATACAGCCCCAATTGTAAATTTTAATTTGATTAATTCCGATAATGCGAAAGGAAGTATTTCTACAAAGAGAAGTATTATTACTCTTGATTTTAATGTTAGTGATGGTCAAAATGATCGACTGGATTTGAACGTGTATGCGAGTAACAATAATGTTCAAAATATTAATGGGGATGAAT
>CAZOCW010000020.1:0-4331 GCA_964578405.1 uncultured archaeon
ACTGAAGTGTACTTATTACCAACCACGAATATTCTGTACGCTTTTTTTACAATGGTGAGCACACCAATAAGTAAAGGAATAACTATTGGATTAAGAATTAAAATATTCATATTGCTTTTTCTTTGCTTGTACTATTTTCAAATAAAAAAACCAAATATTTTAAAAAATCTATTAAAAACCGCAATTATATATTGCATTATTTTTTGTTACTTGTCAACAATAATTTTAATTAAACCATTTTTTGGCTTTTTTTCAATTGATCTTTATGACTTTTGGTATCAACTAATCGCCTCAACATATCTATTTTTTATTTTAATACAACTCGCAATTCTTTTCTATATTTATAACAAACAACTATTCAAACTTATAATACTGGATTTGCGCCCAACAAGAATAATACACTTCATAGCAATGTTTTTGATAGGAGTTTTTATTAGCATAAAAATATTTAACCCCTATCTCGGGTTTGATTTCTGGCTTTCAACAGGACTTACAACTATGGGAATAATTTTTGCATGGTTGTTCTCTGTTGCACAAAACAATATTCAAGATTTCAAAATTGATTCTGTTTCAAACAAAACAAGACCCCTTCAATTAGGAATAAGTCTTGAACAATATTCCATTTTGCCCCCTTTCTTTTTATTTCTCGCAATTTCTTTTGCAATTACCGCAGGAATTTTGAGTTTGATTTCAACAATTTTATTTATTATGGCTTATTTTGTTTACTCAAATCCCCCATTTAGATTAAAGCAAATACCAATTTTTTCAAAACTTTCTATTTCGTTTTCTTCACTCTTATTTATTATTACTGGGTTTATACTTGCCGGCGGAACACTTGCAACTTTCCCAATAAGTATTGTAATCCTTTTCCTCGTTGGTTTTACTCTTGCAATAAACTTTATTGACATAAAGGATTATTTAGGTGACAAAAAAGAAAAAATTAATACTCTGCCAGTTCTTTTGGGTTTAAAAAATTCAAAAGTTTTAATCAGCATATTTTTCATTATTGCATACGCATTATCTTATTTTGTTATTGAAAAAATTGAGTTAATTCCATTTTTGATTTTGTTTTCAGGCATTGAATTTATCTTAATAAATAAGAAAGATTACCAAGAATTACCCGTATTCATAGTATACATTTTGAGCCTAATTGTAATTGCATTTTTTTATTTAATTTGATCTCTGACTAATTAGTTAATACATTTCAATGCTATCCCTCACTAGTTTTAAGAAACATTTTGAAATAATATATTACTTATTTAATAGTTGAAGTATTTGGAAGAAGTCCCGAACCATTATTTGAGTCTGAAGGGCCGTACTTTGTCGCATAAGGATTTACTCCAGTTATATTTTCATCCCTGCCAGTAAGAGCAGCTACTTTTCCAGTTATTTCCAAACAATTTAATCCTGCAACACCTAATTGTAAATCAAGTTCTTCACTTTCATCTGCTAAAACCACATTTGTTACATTTTTATCAACAAGCCACTCTGCAAGTTCTTTTTCAGAACCTATTCCTCCTTGAGAGTAAGGGTTTTTTGCAGCACCCACAAAAATGTTTTTATCAAAAATTAAGAAATAATTACTTCTTTCCCCAAGTGGAGATACTCCTGAGAAAAGATCACTACTTTCAGAAGCTATTGCGAATACTGCACTCTTAAGATTTAGTTTTTCAGTAGGAACACAATATTTCCGCACACATAAATTTTCCCTCTCAACAAACCCTGTTGCACACAAATACTCACACTTTTTGTTTGCTGTACAAGAAGAAACTAATACATTCGGGGCATTCCATAGTAAATCTAAATTATCCGCTTCACAAATACTAGCATTTTGAGGGATACTTCCATAACAAGAGTTTACTGAAGAATTTTCACCAACACAGCGATTCTCAAATTTCTTATACCCTACTTTGCAAACATATTCGCATTTAATTTCAGCAGTACAAAAAGGAGACAAAACCAAAGTTTCATTTTTTGTTAATTCTTTATTATCCTTTGTGCACACAATAGAGTTTTCTGGGGCAATGCCGTTGCAAGTATATTGATTAAATCCAAATCCCTGTTGAAAAAATAAAACGAGTACAACTACAAGCATCCCTAAAGATGCAATAACAAGTAACACAGCAGGATTAAACTTAACTTTTGAAGCAACTGCTTTTGGTAGAACCTTGCTCTTTTTGAATTGCTTCCCCTTTAAAGCCTTTTTTTTAATTAATTTTCTTTTTGCCATAAATAATTCAATCCTTCATTTAACAATTTTATTTACTGTGCCAGTTGTAGCAAAACAACCCATATTTACTTTAGTTAATTCCAAACTTAAAGGAACCGTTCTATAACCAAAAACTACCCGGTTTACATCTTTACTAAGAAGAAGATTTACAACATCTTTATTATAAGTCAAACTTGTCTTATTAAGATCATTTTTAATTGATTCTAAAAACTTTCCATTTTCAAACAACAAAAAATAATTTGTATATATTGAAGCTGCAGATATTGGACTGTTCAGGTCAGTGTTTACTGTTGCAATTGCTAGTTTTGTTCCGCTAAGCTCAACTGAATTAACATCCGGACAATATTTCATTATATATCCATACGGTCCAGAGGTAGCTGAATTCACATCTAATTTTATTATGTCACTTATTCTCCCATTCATTTTCAAACATGTAATTCCAGTTCCATTTAATCCATATTCAAGTAAATACGTTGAATCCCCCACTACAAATGTTTTAACTTTTTTTGCCACAAGCCAATCTACTACATTTTGATCAGAATCTGGAAAGATGTAAGGATTTTGAAAGGATAATGTAATTGCGTTTGTATCAAAAATAAGAAGATATGGCGCTTTTGCTCCAAGAGGAGATATTCCAGAGTTTGCATCTTTTCCTGCGGAAGCTATCGCAATTAGTCCTCCTGAAAGGTCGAGTTTATTAGTACTCTCGCAATACTTTTTTGCACAAGTCAAATTTCCGCCAATATATCCGGGGTTACAAACATATTCACACTTTTTTTGAGGAGTACAAGATCCAGATAAAACAATATTTACATCACTTGTCAAATCAGTGTTTGAGGAAGGGCATAAAGTTGCATTTTCAATTGGATTTCCAACACAAGCAAAAGAAGTGATTTGGCTTAACACACAACCAGTTCCGTCAAATACAAATCCAGCATCACAAGAATATTGACAAATTGGGTTTTCAGTACAAGTTTGTGCTAGCGTTATTGGATAATCTTGAGTTAATGAACTATTTGCGCCCCCACAAATGGTAGCATTGTTTGGGACTTCCCCAGTACAACTAAAATTTGACCCGGGAGAAATTAAATTATTAGCCCCCCCATTAAGCAAAGTAAATCCTAAAAATAATACAACTATTAAAACAATTAAAGCTACAGGGATTATTAAAATTAAATTTATCTTTTGTTTTTTGCTTCCCCCAACAGAATTTTTTGGAATAACAGTATTAGTTAATCCACTTGGTGGAGTACTATCAACAGCAGGTTTTGTATTTAATTCATCCATACTCAATCATCTTTTTCCAAAATTCACTAATTTTTTTTTCCATAATACTTTTTTACATTTTTTTAATTTAGTAAGGACTGTTTGGATCTTTTCCAGTTAACATTCCCCACCCTATAACAACTCTAATTAATCCTGATGATTTTAAACATTCAATACTATTTGCGCTCATGCTTGAAGAAAATGGAGCAGTAGCACTAGAAACAACAACTTTTTGAATTCCTTTTCATTTTAACCAAGTAGCAACATCCCCAGTAACATCCCCACTTACTGAAGCATAGGGGTTTACTGCATTTTCTACAAACACATTATTATCAAATATAACAAATACTGCCGATTTTTCTGCTTGAGGAGAAACTGAAGCATTTATATCAGTTGGAGAAGCAACAGCAACTTTTAATCCCATTAAATTTACAGTAGAAACAACTGTGCAAGTATCTGCTGCAGGGGGAGCTGCAACTGCCACACAACTGGTTGATTGTTTTTCATATCCTACGCTGCAAGTGTATTCACATTTTACATCAGGTGAGCAAGAAATTACAAGTGTTCTTAAGCTATCCCATGCTAATCCAGTTTCATCTCCGCTACAAAGAGTGGCATTTTGAGGAGCGGTCCCCACACAAGAATAGTTTTGTGCACTTGAACCCACACAAGCATTTCCTTGTTTAGTATAACCTGAATTACAAACATATTCACATTTATTTCCACTACTGCAAAAAGAAACTATACTATTTGAAGCAGCACTAGTTAATCCACTACCATCACCATCACACAAAACTGCATTACTTATTGGAAGACCTGTGCAAGAAAAATTTGT
>CAZOCW010000020.1:4341-10714 GCA_964578405.1 uncultured archaeon
TACTTAGCCCTTGACTTATTTTTAATATATTATTAAACAAAATCAACAATAACACAATTTCCATCTTTGTTAGTATATCCTTCTTTACAAACGTACTCACACTTTTTTTCAGGAGTACAAGAAGTTGCCAGTACAGCAGGAGTATCTAAAGTCAAATTATAATCATCATTATCACATAAATTAGAATTATTAGGTATTACGCCAGTACAAGAAAATGTTCTAACGGACACATTAGTATCAGGCCCAACATAGGATTTTATGCAAATATTTTGAATGCTTTTGTATCCTGTGTCACAAACGTATTCGCATTTTACAGCATCCGTACAACTAACTGCTAGTGTAACTGGAGTATTGTGAATTAAACCAACATTGTCTCCACTGCAAAGGGTTGAATTCTCAACAGGAGTGCCTTCGCAAAGAAAAATAGGATTTTCTACAATAAGCCCAGTATTGGTTGAATCGCATCCGCTTAAAAAAATTAATAATATGCACCCAAAAATAACTAGTTTTGATTTTGCAAACATACCAACACCAATATTATTTAATTAATTTCAAAGATTAATAAAAAAAATTATCTTGAAACACCAATCTTTAAACTTTGAATCTTTGGCCCTTCGTTAACATTTAAGTCAGGAGTTATTCTTGCTAATAAGCATAGATAGTCACTTTGTCCACTTAACGCAGTTGTATCGCCAACTAAAGTCAACGTATTCCAAGAACTTCCTAGTGTGCAAGATTCTCCAGCATTATAAGTATAGTAATACCAATTCACATCTCCCCCATTAAGATACTGTTTAGGAGTAAAAGAAGTCCATCTCGTTCTTGTCCCATCACCCACAATGAAATTTGCCAAACTCTCAATTTTGTTTCCAACTATTAATTCAACAGAAAATACTTTCGGAGTTACACTTGAAATTGTAGTAGATAAATAGGCTTTCCATTGAGCCCATTTAACATTTCCATGAACTAAACTTATTCTTTGATTATTTGTAGTGTAATAAGTACTCCCTGTCCCATCTGGGCCAAGCCAAGGAGCTGTGTCAAGATCAGCACTAGTGTTTGCGGATCTTATTTGGAATTTAATTGTAGTCCCTGTTGGAGCATCTGCATCAAAATTAATTAAGTATAATCCTTTTGGAGTTCCAAAGCTTATTTTGTTTGAAATAAATGTTCCACTTGAAGCATATTCAGGAATATATTTTATTGAAAGTTGAGAAAGGTTTTCATACATTGTATGAGTGCCTTGGTTCCGGTCAATTGTTCTTGTGTTCCAAGTATCTAAATAGTTTTTATAATCTGCATCATCTTTGTATTTCCATTCGCTTGGAGCGTAGGAATATGATTTCATTCCGTGGAATGGTAATGGATAAATACTATCCGTAACAAATCTCTTTACAGTACTTTTAATACTGTAAAAAACATCCGCATAAAGGAACGCATGTCTTTCAACACCTACTGATTTTGCAGGATCATTAAACTCTAATTGTAATTCATCTCCGGAAACCATTACAACAAATTTATCATCAGTTTTTTCTAATAATGGTCTTACATCCCCGTATTTTGTAAAATTTCCGTACATTATTGACAATGGGTTAACTGGATTATTAGTGTCATCAGAACTTCCACCTTGAGTCATTGTTGGGTAAGTATAATTAGCTGCCCCCCCATAAGCCAAATTTGCAACATTTGCACTTACATATTTTACACTAACATCAACTGGAACTGAATCATCAAGTAGCACTTGGTCAAGTATTCCAAGTTCAACTGGACTATTAGCCATTGTAATTCTCACTTTTGTATTATTTTTCTTTAAAATATTTGGTATGTCAAGCAATATGCTTCTTTTGAATCCCCCATTTTTGATTGTTACTTTTCTTACTTCCCATTCGTTTTTGTCATTTAATGTTTCAATTGTTGTATTTGGAGAAAATTTGCTTTTATCCGCGTTAAATCTGCTTACATATTGAGCCCAACCAGTAAGAATTAATTTTGCATATTCTGGATGCTCTATATTTCCAAAGTCAACTATTACTTGAGTTTTATCATTTTGTGAAGTTAGCGCAACAGGAACTTCGTCATTCCCTAAAACTTCACTAAGCACATCATTGCCAGTTTTATCAATTGCAGAAATTGGTGCTTTTGGATCTTTAATAGTTACATAATCTTTTGGAGTGGATTGTCCTGTTTCTGGAACGTAATACCATCTTGTCATTACATCATACCCTTTTGGAGCATCAACTAAAACTAATTTTGCTTCATCAAAGTAATCTGCTTCTTCAATTGTTTCTCTAATTTTTAATTTGTAAACTCCATTCACTGGTTTGAATTCTTCAAGTGAGAATGGCCCCCCACTGTATCCTTTTACATTGAAAATATTTTGATCCTTTGCTAAAACTCCAGCCATTAAATCAGTGTGGAAATTGTATTGGTTTCCATCATACAAAAATACATACGGACAACTCCCTGCATATTGTCCTCCATAAAAGTCTCCCGATACTGAGAAGTACACTTCTTTTGACGGACCCACATAATTAGATAATACTGCTCCGGAGGTTGGTTTGGATCCATTTATTATTGGTAAATTATATGTCTGGTCACTCCATTGTGGAGTTCTTGTAGTGTATAATTCTTCCCAACTTGAACTATTAAAATTCCAAACATAAATTTTGAATATTCTATTAGAAGTACTTGCTTGCCAAGCACCGTACATAGATAACTCATCATATCCAACCCACTTGAATGCAAGTTCTTTAATATTTGAAACTTTTATTTTTGAATCAACTGTAAATTTAAATAATAAGTTTGCATAACTTGAGGCCTCTTGTACTCCGTGCCAATCAGTTCTAGAACTATCTTCAGTGGTTGCATTAGTATATTGATCAGGAGTGTATTCAGTGTAGGCTGGATCATCAGGTGCTTTTGATGGTTGACTCCCGCTACTTGTATTGTATGCTTTTTGTCTTGAATCAGCAAAAGTTTTTACAACTGTTTCGTAAGATCCGAATTCTATTGAATTATATGCGGCTGTAACACAACCTTCTGTCGCATTACATGCTTCGCAAGTCCAAGAGTAAGTTCCTGCACCTGGGAAAGTATAATTAAAAGTTTGAGTAGAATAACCGTTGTTTAGTGTTCGTTGTACATTTCCAATTTCGTTAAGACCAGAATCCCTAACGTGAAGAGTTGCTGTTTGAATTCCATAAAAGCTTCCAACATCACAAGAAAGAGTTTGAGTTAATTCAGTATCAGCACTAAATGCTTGATTATTATAAGGAGTATTTAGTGTCACAGCAATTAATGAACTACAACCGGTGTTACATGCGCAAATACGTTGAGTAGATCCGCTTGAAGAGTCACAACTCCATGCATAACAACAACTTTGATTGCAACATTGACCCCATTGATAACTTGCCCCTTCAGATAATATATTACATCCACTATCTCCACCAATCGTTCCAGGAACTAATTGATGACAAGCTGCAAACCCAGGATCAGGTTCAGTACACGTACCACTTACAGTTCCCCCGTGCGTGCTGCAAACAGTATTACAATTTTCCCCCATATTTCCAATATAAAAGCTATATCCATTATTTGTCGCACAACTACTTCCACTTTTAAAATATCCTCCTGAGATTGATCTTGCTGAACTCAAATCAGTTCCTGATCCTCCAGTTGCTCCACATTTCCAATAATAACTTCCTGGAGTTGGGAGAGTATAATTAAATGATTGAGTAGAAGAAGAACCAAATACAGCAACTGAATCAGAATGAACTACATTCATTCCACTATCATAAACATAAAAGTTAATACTTGAAAGTCCTGCAACATCAGACGCGTTGCATGTAAAAGTTTGTGAATTTGAAATATCTATACTTAAAGCATCATTTGGAGAAACTGATCTTACAAATAATCCCCCTCTAACCCATAGTGCTCCTTGAGTGCAATTGTAACTTGGCCCTCCCCAAAACCATCCAATCATTCCAGATCCACATTCATAAGTTGAATTACTCCAAACTCCCCATCCCCAAGCTGAGTCACTTGACCCGCAATCATTTTCATTATTACCTACTAATCCAAATCTTGCTGAGGAATAAACTCCATACCCCATATAGCTTGAAGAATTATTTAACCCAACCATATTACAATATTGTTGAGATGAGTCCGACCCAAATAACATTTCTAAAGCTGTTCTTTCAGGCCCACTTGATTCTACAAAACTACTATTCATTGCGGAATACATTGATGAGGGCGCACCCGAAAGAACTCCAATTACACAATTTGAAGTGCCACTCCAAGCACAACCTCTAATTACATTAAATGGAACTGTATTATACGCTTGATAAAGTGCATTTGTATTTTCAGATGGATCAAATGAATTTTCATTAAGAAGAGTACCGCTTGTCCAATAAGAAGAATTATAACCAAAAGTTGAATCATTTGCCGTTCTCATTATTAGCGTCCATCCACCACCATCATTAGTCATATCACAGTAAGCATCAAAAGGACTGTTTCCTCCAGCTCCATCAGGATCAATTGAATAAACTCCATTGCCAGTCGAACCGCCAGTATCCAAAATAGTTTTACAATTATGATTATCAACATCAGCAAAAGCAAATGTTGCCAAAGACAGAAGTAAAATCAAACTCAATATTTTTTTTCCAACCATTTTATACCACAACAATATTATCTTTTTCATTAATAAATGTATTTATTTAATAATTTTAACAAAATTTTGATTTATTTTATTAAATCATAAATCAAAAAATAAAAATAATTATTTTTTAACTCGCCCCTCCAAGAGCAATGTAACCTTCACTAATATCAATTCCAGAATCAGGAGTTCCTGAATTCAAATAAGTACTAACAATTTTTGAAGGATAAGAAATAACAATTCTTCCAGATCCCCCACTTGAATTAACTGATCCACCAACTCCTGCTGTCCCTCTATCTACATCAGAAACATTTGGAGGAGTCACACCACTACCAGTCAAAGTAGATAAATTACTCCAACCTGTTGCAAATGAAGTATCAACTGTAATTGATCCTGTAGGGACTTTTATTATTACAACTCCTGATCCACCTGAACCGCCGGATCCACCACCGCCCCCAGTATTTTTTGTTCCATCTCTTGAGCCGTCACTAATATTATTTGCATTATCTCCAGTTCCTCCTCCGCCAAGTCCGCCCGCATATCTAGCATATCCTCCTTGTGGTGGGAATCCTGCTGCTCCTCCTCCGCCCGCGTAGTAAGTTGCTGTACCTGAAATAGAATATTGTTTTCCAATTCCTCCAACTGGCCCACCAGAAGTATTCCAATTTGCCCCTACCGCGCCAGCTCCTCCCCCACCAGATCCATATGGCTGAGCACTACTTGAATTTCCACTTGCATTTCCAAATCCGGAATTTGTATAAGTAGATATTCCATCAGAAGTTGTTGATGGTTGTGTTGCTGCAGCACCTGTGTATCCAGGATACCATTGCCCTCCACCAGATCCTCCAGTACTTCCATTGTTAGTACCGTCATTGTATCCTCCGTTACCTCCGCCAATTGCAGTTAATGTTCGTCCATTACCTGTCAATATTGAATTAGCACCATTGGTTGCTTCTCTTCCGCCAGCACCAACAGTTATATTGTAAGTTCCACTTGCTAATGGGAATGAATTAATGTAAATTAATCCTCCAGCTCCTCCACCTGCTCCGCGAAGATCTCTATTTTCTCCTCCCCCTCCTCCACCACCAACAACTAAAATTTCTGCATTTGTTGTTCCAGAATTAATTGTGAATTTATTACTTTCAGTAAAAGTGTAAATTGTATATCCCCCACTAGTTGTTACTGTTGGAGCTGTCATGCTAATGTTTCCACTTCCTCCTCCACCACCACCCATATCGTAAGGTTCTCCATATCCTCCGCCCCCTCCACCAAAGTATCCTCCGCCCCCGGATGCTCCATAAGCGTTAGATGCTGGGACACCACCTTGAAATTGTGTTCCTGCATTTCCTTGATCATTAGCACAACCAAATGTTGCACCACCTGCAAGCAAATTTGTTGCACCTTTTCCAGCACATACTGAATTGTAAGAGGCCCCATTTTCTGCAATAAGTCCTCCTCCTGCTCCTCCAGCTTGCCCAGGGAAACTTCTACTTGATCCGCCCCCTCCCCCACCACCGGCAGTAATAAAATTAGTATTATCTACAAATAGAGCTGTTCTTCCTCCCCCTTGCGCTCCATATCTACAATCACTCCAAGTGTTACAGTTTCTTCCCCCACCACCATAATTAGGATTTCCATTTGGATTACTTCCAGAATTTCCTCCGGCTCCAACCATTAAAGTTAATACTTGCCCAGGAGTCACAGCAAGAGTACCACTAGTAT
>CAZOCW010000021.1:0-2302 GCA_964578405.1 uncultured archaeon
ATTACTTCAAAAATTTCCGAAGTCCTGCTGGTTATCCATTGCCAACACAGGCCCAATAAATCGATTTGTGCTAAAGAAAGAATAAAAGCCTTCGGGAACGCAAAATTTTGACTTTTTGGGAACAGGCAATTTTTTGAATTGCCTGCCTCCAAGAACCCTACTTTAATTTTTTGGGTTCTTGGCAACCTTTAAAAAGCTTCCAGAAGAGGATTCTGTTAGAGAAACTTGGTGAGAATGATGAAGACATGCACAACATGCAATAAAGTTGTTACAACAAAACATTTAGAATTCAAATGCCCATCATGCGGTAAAAGTACAATCGCAAGATGCGACCACTGCAAACAAACTGCAAAAACATACACTTGTAAAGAATGCGGATTTGTAGGCCCATAAAAACTAATTTTTGAGTTGATACAAAATGGGAAAAGTAATGGTAATATTCAAAGTATTCTGCGATCCTGAAAACTTGGATGCTGTAGAAAAATCATTAAGAGCAATTACTGAAGGGGACTTTAAAGATTTAAAGAGAGACCCAATAGGTTTTGGAATAGAAGTAATCCGAGTAGGATATGTTATTCCTGATAAAACTGACGGAGCAATGCCAAAACTTGAAGCCGCAGTAAATGCAGTACCATTAATTAATCAAGCAGAAATAGAAATGGCAACACTAATAAGTTAAAATAAAAAGTAAGTTGCCAACCTCTTTTTTTAAGTAAAATAACTTTTTTACTTGCGACTACTCTAGTTTTATTGTTTTTGTAATCAAAAATAACTATGTTAACCTCCCTTACTTTAAAGAATTGGCGAACACATGCCGAAACTACTCTTGAATTTGGAAAAGGAACTAATGTAATTGTTGGAGTAATGGGAAGTGGAAAAAGTTCAATTGTAAATGCTATTTCTTATTCATTGTTTGGAACTTTTCCTGCAATAAAAGCAAGACAAGTTTCTCTTGATGAAATAATAATGAATAAACCTAATCAAGCAGACAGAGCTGAAACAGCACTAGAGTTTACCCAAGATGAAAAAAAATACAGAGTGGAAAGAATAATCAAAAGAGACGGAACAAACGAAGCAAAACTTTTGGAAGGAAATAGATTAATTGCTGGACCAAAACAAAAAGATGTAAATGAAAAAGTAGAAAACTTACTTGGATTAAATTATGAATTATTCAGTAGAGCAGTTTATGCTGAACAAAATGAAATGGATTTCTTTTTGAAATTATCGCCCTCTGAACGAAAGAAAAAGTTTGATGAATTACTTGAACTTGAAAAATATGAAATTGCCCGAAAAAATTCAACTACCTTGCAGAACGAGTTACTGAAAGAAAACATGCAACGAAAGAGTTTTGTGGCTCAACAAAAAGAAACACTCAAAAGCCATGAAGAAGAACAATTACAAAAATTAATAATTGAAGAAGAAACCGCAATACAAACTCTCACAACTGAAATTGAGAATATTAAAAAGGCACTTGTAATTACTGAAAAAGAATATTTCACACTTTCTGAAAAAGAAAAACAAAATAAAATGCTAGAAGAACTTTCAATTAAAGTTAATTCTAGAATTGAAGGACTAAAAGAAGATATTTTACGAAGCGAAAGAATTTCTGTTAGTGAAGTTGCTGCACAAACTGCAACTCGAAAAAAAGAAATTACTGAAATGAAGGAAAAAGTAGTTGTTAAGGAAAAAGAATGGAAAGAAATTGATCTTGTTTTGAAAAAAACAAGTGAAGAACTTAAAGTTTTAGAATATGAAAACAGAAAACTTTCTGAAGAAGAAAGAGGAATTTCTTCACTCAAAGGAAAATGCCCAACTTGCAAACAGGAATTAAATGAAGAACACAAAACGACACTTACAAAAGAATTAAACGAAAAATCAACAAAAGTGCTTGAACAAATACGCGAAATACAAAAACACAAGAAAGATTTGGAAGAAAAGTACAAATCGATGGATTTGGAGAAAGAAACACTAAAACGAACGATTGATGAAAAGAACAAAGATCTTTACAAACTTGAAGCACTTGAAAAACAAGCAACAGAAGCCGATCAAAAAAGAAAACAACTAGAATCATTAGTTGAAGAACTACCTAAAGTAAAAAAACAACTTTCTGAACTTGGGTTTGATAAGAAAAAACTTGATTCTATCCGAGAGGAAGTTTACAAAGACAAATCATTAATTAGTGTTTCTGAAAGCAAAATCAAGTCAAAACTAGAACTAAAGAAAAGTTATGAAAATACACTAGAGAAAATTGCAATTATTAAAAGAAGCATTGATGACCTTGAGAAAGAAATGCTAAAGAATG
>CAZOCW010000021.1:2312-10522 GCA_964578405.1 uncultured archaeon
AGCCCAAAAAATGGGCGTGTTTTCAAACTGCTTAATTGCAACACAAGTAGAACTTCGCGAATCATTACTTGAAACAATTAACTCCGCAATGAGTAGTATTTGGGGCGCAATTTATCCTTACAAAGATTTTACTGATGCAAAACTTTGTGTTGTAAGTGATGGATATGATTTACAAGTAAAAACAATAAACAATGGATGGGTAAGAGTAGAAGGAGTACTTTCTGGAGGAGAGAGAAGTGCTGCTGCCCTTTGTATTAGAATTGCTTTTGCACTTGTATTGACTAAGAAACTTTCAATGTTAATACTTGATGAACCAACACACAACCTTGATTCAAATGCTGTTGCAAAATTGAGCGAAATGTTACGCGAAGAAATGCCAAAACTTGTGGAACAAATATTTGTAATAACTCATGATAAACAACTTGAAAATGCTGCAAGTAGTAATTTGTATTTATTGACTAGAAAAAAAGATGTTAACGAATCAACAAAATGCAAAAGCATAATGGCTTACTAAATAAATCTAATTTAAATAAATAGACCTAATTTTAGACAAAAAAATATTAAGAGTAGATAAAAAAAAAATAGACTAATTAAAAAATAGATAAAAAAAGAAAGCTTTACTTTAGGTCAGTTGCTTTCTTTCTTTTTGCAAGTCTAACAATGTAACCTGCTAATGTGTTTCTTGTTGATTTTGAAAGAGGAAGGTCAGTTATTTCTCTTAATTTTTGTTTATTATTTTCAAATTTATCATTGAATCTATCAGGAAATTCTTCTAATAGAACTTCTCCTTTATACTTCAATCCTTTTGCAACAGACTTACCCATTCAATCACCAATAAAAATCAATTTTCAAACAATTCAATTCTCTTCATCTTTCCGTTAGGGTATTTCCTTAAAACTGATAAAGGCAAAACCTTTTGCAAAAATTCTTTTTCTGCAACTTCAAGCATTGAGAGTTCGCTTGTTCGTTTAACTAATGGCGGAGCTCCTAAAGACAACTGAAGTGCCCTTGCAGACAAAACTCTTGTTGATTCAAATCTTGTTAACCTGCTCATTTGCTCACCTAGTACAGTAATTCTCATAAAGCAACCTTTAAAAACGTAGCCCCAAGGGGTCCAAAAAAATGGTTAAATTGACCAAACGAAGCATATTTTAATAAGAAGAAAAGGAGCACAGTAAATAGACAAAATATGCTTTTGGGTGTGAGAGGGTATGACTGAAACTATTAGAAAAGTAATGACAAATGGGTATATTCTTGAAGGAGATAAAATTTTACTTGGGCTTAAAAAAGAGGGATTTGGTGCAGGAAGATGGAATGGATTTGGTGGAAAATTAAAAGAAGGGGAAACTATCCCCCAAGCTGTTGCAAGGGAATTTGAAGAAGAATGCTGTGTAAAAGTTTTAGCAAGTGAACAATTTGGAAAAATTGATTTCACGTGGGACAACAAACCCACTGTTCTTGAAGTGCACTTTTATAGAATTTTAAAATATTCTGGAACTCCAACTGAAACTGATGAAATGAAACCACAATGGTTTAATGTTAAAGATATTCCTTACAAAGAAATGTGGAATGATGATCCCTACTGGATGCCTCTCTTTTTGAAAGGAAAAAAAGTTTCTGGAAAAATATTGTTCAACGAAAAGGATGAAGTATTAAAAGCAGACCTAAAAGAAGTCACAAAATTTTAGTTTGCAATAATTCTTCCAAACCTTTGCTTGGGCTTAACATTAAACCCTGCAATTTGTGGTTGGGGGAGTTTTGTTTGAACTGAAAAATCCTTTGCTAATTTTAGTGAAGAAAATCCTTTTACAAAAGCATTATTTTTGCCAGCGTGAAGAACTCTATACCCATTTGATTCACTAAACTCTTTGAACTTTGCAATTGTTGCTTCTTGAACAGAAATAATACTCTTTGCAAGATCTGTAGAATAAAACTTTGAAGAAGAATTAGTTAATTGCAAAGGAAGTTGAGAAAGAACACTTTTCATTGCAGAGTAAAGAGATTTGTAATAAAAATAAGAAAAATCTTTTTGAATTAACTTTCCTTCAGATAAATCAATTTGTTTTCTTAAAGATATTAAATCAGAGTTAGTTGATCGCACTTCTTTTGAAAAAAAACTTTCTTTATTCTTACAAAACCAATTCAAGGAATGTAAATCGCTTGGAGAAGAAGAGAGTGAATCAACTTCTTTACTTGAAATTAAAACTGCTTTTCCTTCCAAAATTAATCGTTTAGCATCAAACAGAGGAACAAGCGCTGCATCTTCTTTGAAAAAAGGACCTATTGGAAAAGAGTTCATACAAAATTCTCTTTTCTTGGATACTCTTTCTTCTTTGAAAGGAAATTTAGTGTGATATTCAAAAGCAAAACTATCTGAAGAGGACTCAAAATACAAATTATCTTCCGTAAAGCGAACTTTAATTGTAGAGGAGGGAAGCAAATTGTTTGACTCCAAAGTTAGAGGAGAACAACAAGAACAATTCTTTGTATCAGTACCTAAATTAAAGAAATTATTTGAGAACAAATCAGCCCAAACTAAAGAAAAATCAATATTTGAGGTTGAATCCCTGCTAAATGGCTCATAATCCGATTGTGAAAATACTTTCTGAACTGATTCAAAGAGAAGCATTTCCCCATTCTTTGAAAAAACATTTTCAACAAACAATTCTACTCTTTCAGGAACTTCTTTTGGAACTAGGGCAAGCGGAACTTTTAGTAAAGAACTCCAAGCAGCGCGCTCAACTAAAAACAAAGCATCCTCTTCACTAACATGCATTGCATCCATAAAAGATATTTCTTTTGTTAAAAAAAATCCCAAATCGTGCCCCTTCCAATTGGCCTGTGGATTATTTGAAAAGAAAGAATAATCTAATTTATACAAATTGCCCCCAACTTGCTCAAACGCATCAAAATAACTCCAATTTTTTGAAAGCAAAAATGCTCTTTCTGGCTCAAGCACTAAAGGTTTTTTGTTTATGTGAAGAGAAAGAGAATTACTAATTTTTTTTAAATCAGAAAAAGATAAAGCACGCAAAATTAACAAATTATTTTCTTCTTCAATACTAAAGCCCTTGAAACCCAGAGAAAGCACTAGAGAAGAAAGTTTCTGGGCTTCAAGGTTTGGTGAGAAAGATAAATATGGAAAGAAGCGTTCACGCTGTACTATTTTTGTGTGCTCGTTTGCGAATTCTACTAGCACTTCATGCTTTGCCTCGTTATAACTTACCTTAGTCAGGTAAAGCACACGGCTAGAGAATTCGTCCGCAAACAAGTCTATATTGGTACCTAAAGGGTCCATCACACTTAAGCCATTTTTGGGATTTAAAAAGACCCAAGAGACCATTTTGCCGGTGGTCAGCATATTGCTGAACACTCGCAAAACAAATAAATACTCACAAAGCCTTTGAATAATGCATGAATAAACTAATCACATGCATTTGTTTTATCTTTTTGGCATTAGCTTTGATGGGCTGTGATGAAAAAGTCAATCCTTCTCCACAACCCCAAGAGATAACTCTAAAAGATATTGGGCTTACAATGGAAAACTTTCCAAAGTTAGATGGATCAACAACAACTCACCCTCTTTCCGTTTTGATTGCAACAAAGGCATTTGATACAAACTATGCTTGGGATTACCAATGGAATTCATCAACAAGTATGGAAGAAAAAAGAATAGTTGCACAAGCAACAAGCCTTATTGATATTTCACAAATACAAAAAGTACTTTGGATCACAGATAATGTAAAACACGCAACAACACATAATGCATTTGTAAATTTAATTGAGGGAAGATCTGATTTAGTCACATCTGCTAGACTTGCTTCAGAAGATGAACTAGCTCTTGCAAAAGAAAAAGGAGTAGAACTAGTCTCAACCCCTATTGCACTTGACGCGTTCGTAATAATTGGAAATACAGAAAATGATATTAATAATTTGACTACGAACCAGGTAAAGGAAATTTATACAGGCGACTTAAATTATTGGACTCAACTTAATGGAACTTTAGATAAAATTAGACCCTACCAAAGAGAAAAAAATTCAGGAAGCCAAGAAGCTATGAAAACTCTGATAATGAAAGACGCAAACATGATTAATGCCCCCCAAATGATAATGATGGGAATGGGCGCAATAAACGTTCTTGCCCATTCTGAAGAAGGGATATGCTATTCTTTTTACTACTACACACACGTAATGGACCCAATTAAAACTATTAAAGAATTTTCAATTGATGGTTATGCACCAAATCAAGAAAATATCGCAACAAAAAAATATCCTTACACCACAGAAGTTTATGCGATAACTAGAAAAGATCTGAGTGAAAAAAGTACTGCTTACAAATTGAAAGAATGGTTTCTCTCAAAAGAAGGGCAAAAAGTAATTGAAGAAAGTGGATATGTTCCAATCAAATGAACGAAAATTTCTAATAACAAAATAATTAGGCCCACAAGAACAACGAGCTTTCAAATTTCCCATAACAAGAATTCTTTTTAGAAAATAATGAGCAGGATTGATGTTTGTAACTAATTACGCGGGGGAAATACCCCTCTAAATTATAAATCCCAAACACCTTCTTATTTATCATGAAAAAATTTGCAATTATAATTCGTGGCCCAACTGCTGCGGGAAAATCTACTACAAGCCAATTACTTAAAGAACAACTTCAAAAAACAGTGCACTTAGAAGTTGATGTTTTAAGAAGAATAATTTCTCATAAACCTTGTGCAAAAAGAAGAAAAATTGCACACAAAGCAGTTGATGTTTATCTTAACGAACTAACTAAATACAAAGACAACATAATAATTGAAGAAGTGTTTAGAAAACCCTATTACTTGAAAGTTTGTAATTTTTTCAAAAAGAAAAAATATGTATTGCTAAGAGTTTTTCTAAGTGCTCCTTTGAAAGTATTGGTCCACAGGGACAAAACAAGAAAAACAAAAACTCTTGGAAAAAAATCTGTAAGCAAAATGTCAAAAGTAATTAAACCATTTGATGAAGACCTTTACCTTGATACTTCAAAAACAACTCCAAAAGAATGTGCAAAACTAATTATGAAAAAATTAAAACCATTAATTAAAAAATAAAATTTAATTCTTTTTTAAAAATACTACAATTCATTTGCAATACATCTTACTCCGCCGCCAGCAGCAAGATTTGCTCGCATTGGAACACGTGTAGGAATTGCTTCAATTCCCTGCGACTTAAGCAATTCAATTGTTTGTTTTGCTTGTTTATCTACAAGAACCTTATTATCACCCAATACTAAAAAGTTAGAAGGATGAAAATCAGTTTCACTTTTTGGAACAAAAAGTACATTTAATTTGTTCTCACGAGCTGCTTCGCGAAGAACCCCTTGATTTGATTTATAAAAATCTTCTTCAACAAGCATTGTTTTACCAACAACTCCAACAAATAAATCAACATGATCCATTGTAAGGTAAGTTTTTTTCCCCAATATTTTTGACAACGAGGAATAATAGTTTTCTCCATCCCCTAAAAAATAAAATCTAAAACCTTGGTCAGACATTTTTTTTACATTTGGATCGTTTCGTAACTTATCTGAGGCAAAAACACTTTTTCCAAAACGAACTGACATACCCCCTTCGCCAAATGGAGCAACTTCATTATTTTTTGAATAACGCATAACTCTTCTTGTACCATCATGCGCCCACATATCCCTTAACCAAGCAATACTAGCAGGCAACTCTTTCATCCCTTTGTGCTCCGCAATCACGGGAGGATTAACAGAAAAAACTCTTGCATTTTTACTTGCACGAGAAAGCATTTTCGGACTGTTAAATTTAATATTGGGCACAGCAACTCTAAACCCAAGTTCTGATAATTGTTTAATCAATGCTAAACGTTCAGCATTTTGACGTTGAATTGCTAATGGGTGAACTATCATTGCAGAAACAACTTTTAACAAACCAGAAGTGTTTTCACTAGCTCTACGCGTATCAACAATTATTCCTTTAGCAGTTTGTCTAACCCCTTTCTGCACAATTAGTTTTTTTACATCAGGGATTGGAGCTTTTCCCGCTCGATAAGAGGCAAATGCGCCTGCTTCAAGATCGGCTTTTCCTTTACCCAGAGCAATAACAAATGCTTTTCTTTTCAAAGGCATGACAATCACAAGAATGCATCAGCTTCTGAACTCTTTTTTTCAACATCAGAAACAAATGCTTTTGCCGCATCTTCCAGAGTGGATTCATGTCTACTTGGTTGAGATTTTCTCAACCTCACTTTAAAGAAAGTTGGTGCGCCCACAGCTTCCCCAACAATTAATGCTTCCCCAACTCTTAGTGAAGAAATAATTCCAATACTTGATTTGTCTAAACCTTCGCATGATTGAGAAATGTGATCCAAATCATAAGGATTTGTGATTCGCAATATAATGTTTGTATTACAATTTGCAAGAGTTGTTGTATCAAGTCTTTTTGGTCTTTGAGAAATTACAACTAAAGATGCCCCAAACTTTCTTCCCTCTCTTGCAATAGTTCGCAAGTATGAGCGTGCAACAGCATGCTCTGCAGCAGTCCCCTCAGGAATGAAATTATGTGCCTCTTCAACAAACAAAGCAAATGGAGGAATCTTTTTTGAATGACCTCTTCTTTCATGGAACAATTTGTTTGATAAATATGCAACAAGAATTTGTTTTTTCTTTTCTGAAATAACTGAATTAAGATCAATTACAACCATTTGCCCAGGTTTTACTAAATCAACTACACTTGGTTCATCAATTTTTCCAAAAAGATTTAGATCCTCAAGTTCGGAGAGAACTCCGTAAAGAGAGGCTTGGGTTTTTTCATTATCAATATTCATTATTTCGCTCTTCACTGCGTTTAAATCAAATGGGCCCGCTCCGCTTTTCATTTCTTCATTTAATTTTGATAATATTCTTGCTAATGCTCTCTTTTGATTAGGGGAGAGCTCCACAATTGCAGAAATCATGTGAATGTTTATTTTTGAACATGCAATTTTTATTTTTTGAGCATCAACTACTCTTGTTTTTGAAGAAAAATCCATGAATTGATTTGCATTAGCTTGTTTTACTGGTTCACCAAAACAAGTATACTCTCCATGAGTATCCATTACCACTACTCCAATTTGTCCTTGATCGGGTTTTCTTGATAAAAGTTCTTCAAGAAGAACACTAATAAAGTATGACTTCCCTGCACCGCTTGTTGCAACAATTGCCAAGTGTTTTTGTAAAAGTTTTGAAAGATTAACTTTGAGATCAACATCATGAAATTGTAATTTTCCTAGAGCCAGACCGTTGTCTTGAAGAGAAAGGAATTTTTTTATTCTTTCATTTTCTGCGCAATAAATTTTTGTCCCAGGAGAGGGAGGAAAGGTTGCTCTTTGAATTAAATTATTTGCAAAAACCCCAATTGGCTTTGCTTTTGCAATTAAAAACTCCCATTCAGCGGCAGGAAAATTCTTTTCCAATTCTTCCCCAATTACTTTTACTGAATCAGGTCTTTCAAAATACCTATTTGTTTTAATTACATCTTCAACTAAAAGCATCATTGTTCCTTCGGAATACTCAAGTTCCACAAACATCCCTTTGTGTGCTTTTCCATTATTTATTACAAAATCAACGTGAGATGGGGAGGGCCCTTCCATTGTAGAAATAACTGTTCCTAATTGTTCTTGCATAAAAATCACACCAACTTATTTTAATCTTCTAACTACTCCAATTTTCTTTTTTTTATTTACGGATCTAAGCATGTTGAATCTATGTCGATCTCTTAAAACTTTTAAAGTAAATTCTGCCACACGCGCTTTACTTGCTGAATCTTGCTCTACTGCTTCCGCAAATTCCTTCATTCGTGCAGCTTGAATAGAAAGGTCAGTTCTTTTTCGATCCATTTAACACACCTAAAACATAACTAACTTCATCTAAACCTTTAACTGTAAAATCTGGTTTTGCTTTCGCATCATCAAGAACATAACCCAACCGATTTATTAGACAATTGTTCATTCCCACATTTTTTGATCCAATAATATCACTCCGTAAAGAATCTCCAACCATCAATGCTTCAATTGGTTTTACTTTCATTTTTTTTAGAACAAATTCAAATGCTTTCTTGTCAGGTTTTATTGCACCGGTTTCATAACTTAAAACTACCAAATCAAATAAACTTTTCAACTCTAATTTATCTTCAATAACTTTAGACATTAAGCTTTCAGTATTACTTAGTAATGCTAAC
>CAZOCW010000022.1:0-10403 GCA_964578405.1 uncultured archaeon
GCTGTAACAGTTGAACAATTAGTAGTGCAAACAGGCACAGTAAATGTAAATTTGACAATTGAAGGATCTACTGTTTTACCTCCTGCAGGATTAAAAGTTTCACTTGTTTCTCAAAACGGAGCATCCCCTGTAAATTTGTACACTTCTACAACGGGATTAGTTCAATTCACAAATGTTCCAGTAAATACTTATTACATTTTAGTAACTGATAATGATGGAAATTTCCAAACTTACCAAGGAAATTTACTTGGAGATGCACAAGCAGTAACAAAAGATAATGTTACAACATTTAATGTTGCTCTAAAAAAAGTTTCTTCTTCAACAATTGTTGTTACTGTTAAAGACCAAACTTCTGGACAATCTATTTCGGGAGCAGAAGTAAAATTAACTTTATCAAATAATTCAAATGATAATCCAAAACAAATAACTGGTGCAACTGGACAATTGACTTTCAAAGTAAGTGAAGGAGCAGTATACAATATTACTGTTGATCACCCTGATTACATTGTTTCAACTGTTACTGGAGTAAGTGCCGGTCAGCAAAAAACAATTTTACTTACAAAAGCAGATTCTACTAATAATAATTCTTTAAGAGTAAAAGTAAATGATTCTAAGAAAAATCCAATTGATAATGCAAGAGTAATACTTAAGAAGATTGATCCAGCTCAACCTGTTGTTGATGAAAAAACTACTGGTGCAACAGGGGAAGCAGAATTCTTCAATTTAGAAGCAGCAACATCTTACATGGTAACAGTTTCAAAAGAAAACTTTGGAAGTGTTAATTCACAAAGTATTCAAATTGTTCCTAGAACTCAAGCAACTCTTGATGTAACATTTGATATTGGGGAAGGAACTATTCAAATCAAAGTAATGGATTCTGAAAAGAAACAATTAAGCGGAGTGAGTGTGAGAGCAATTAATTTTTTCACATCTGCTGCTGAAGGAACAACACAAATTACAAGCACTGAAGGAGTTGCAAACTTTACAATTAGAGCAGATAAAAAAGTATACTTTGTTATTGAATCAACTGGTTACTCAAAATATTTTACAATAGCATTTTATCCAACAGCAACAGCAACAACTTCAAAAGATGTAATACTACTAAAACCAATAGCAAATTTAACAGCTTCATTAGTTGGAATTTATAGTGGGGCTAGCGAAATAGTTTCAACTGGAAGTGCAACTGCAGCGTCAACTATTGGTCCAGGAACTTATACAGTAAAAGCAGTACTACAAGTTCCTAAAGGAGTATTTTCAGAAGCAGGATTACATTTACGAACTGGAAAAGAAACAGTTAATGTTACAAATTTAATGGAAGAAGACGGACTTAGATTAACAAGAGTAGATTCTTCTGGAAGAATAACCCAAGGAGATACTTACTCTCCTCCAAACGGATATGCTACTGATGCTAAAAACTTTACAACTGGGGAAGCTAAATGGGCAAACTCAGTATGGAAGAACCCACAAGAAGGAACTTACGAAGTTGAAGCGGATGTTTCTATTAACGAAAGTAATCCAAATGCAGAACTTGCATTTTATTATAGAGGATGGGCAAAAGGAAGTTCAACTTTAAGAGATCCAGTTTCAACAATCTCAGCACAAAACGAATTATATTCTGCAGCAAAGAAAAGAGTACTAACTTTTGGATCAAGTACAGCTTGCACTGCTTCATTTTGTAAAGCATACACTCTACAAACACTAAGCGGAAGTAACTCTGGAAAAACAGTTTATGTAAATTCATCAACAGAAGCAATGAAAGGAACTCAATATTTACTAACCGCAGATTTCACTAACTTTAGTGGAAGAGCACTTACTTCATCAGTACTTACAATAACTGGAAAAGGAGTGGATATTAATTCAATTACTGTTAACGGAAACTTAACAACAGATAAAGCAATTAACCTTGGAACAATTGGAATAGATGCTCCAATACGTGTAGAACTTAAATTTACTGCTACAACAAGCGGAACTGAAGGAATTAAATTTACAATTAATTCAGCAACAAAAACAGAATATGAAGATAATTTGGTATTAAATGTAAAAGCAAATAAAAAATTCACATTTGATTTAATTCCAAAAGTAATAATCCCTTACATTACTAACACTTTATTCTTTGAAACAAAAGATGGAAATGATTCACTTGAAGGGGCATTAATTGAAATTAGATCAAGCGGAACATTAATTGCAAATACTACAACAGGATCTGATGGACTTGCAAAGTACGAACTTGCTGCTCCAGAAATTGGAGACACAATTAATTTCAAAGTAATGAAAGAAGGATACGACACAATAGTAATTGATAAAGAAGTTGATGATGCATTACTTACAATTACTCCAACAGCAATTGAAGAAACAATAAAGATTGGGGAAGTAACTGGAATACAAACTAGTGTAATTTTACAAAATAATACTGCAAGTTCACTAAAAATATCGGATGTTCAAATAAATGGGGATATGAAAACTTATGTTGATGCTAAGTTCAATGAAACAATAGCAAATACAGTAATTGATACTGGAAAAGATAGAAATTATACATTCTCAATTAAGGTGAATAGTGCGGCATCAAGATTAAATGCACCAAAGGATGTAACTGGAACAATTGTAATTGAAACAGAAATCACTGGAACAAATCAATCCTACTTAAATGAAATACCAGTTTCAATCCACTTATCAATGCCTGGATTCTTGGATAGTGCTAAGTGCTTAACAGTAACTCCAAATACACTTGACTTTGTTACTTCTGAAGCATCACAAAGCAAAACTATTACACTAAAAAATCAATGTACTGCTGAATCAACAAAGATTGCATTAAAGAGTTTACAAGCAAAATTAAGTGAAGCTTCTAAATTTGGAACAGTTACATTAAGTGGACAAGGATTCAATAGTACTGCACTTAGTGAACAATATGTAAAAATAGCTGACTTCCTTGAAAAAGATGCAGAAAGTGTAATTACAATTAATTTTACTCCAAGCACAGCTGTTGCAAGTGGGACACAAACATTTACAATTTCTATAATTGGAAAAAACATTACTCAAGATTTAACTGAAGAAAAAACAGAGAGTACTGTAAAAACAAATATTACAATGAGTAATCTTTCAAAGTGTATTGAAATAGTAGAACCTGCTGGAGGAGTACTATTAGACATTGCTCCATGGAACTTAGGATATGGAAGAGTAATGCAATCAGATTTATCTTCTTACGCACAAAACTATGGTGGATTTAGATCAAGTTCTCCATTCGGATACGGTTCAAATATGATGTCTGGAATGAGTATGATGGGATACGGCGGAGCAGGATATGGTGCAGGATATCAAAGTGGATTTAGTGGAATGGGCCAGGGTGGAATGGGCATGGGGCAAACATCTGTTGGACAAAATGGTGGATCTCGAACTGTAAGTTACGAACAAAGTGCATTTACAATCAAAAATACTTGTGCAACTGATATTGATATTGATTTAGATCCTGATGCAAGAATAAATGTTTCTGAAGAAAAGTTCACAATGAGTAAAGATTCTGATACAACAGTAACAGTACTTCCAGGATATGTACTTGGAAGATACAAAGTTGTTGTTAATGCTAAACCAACAGGATCAACTGAATCAAAGAAAAAGATTAAGGATGTAAGTGTAACAGTAAGAAGACTTGGAGACACTGATACAGATTGTATTTCAACAAATGTTACAAAATTAAGTTTCAATTCAGTAATATTAAAGCCACAAAAATACTCTGTTTACAATAGATGTTACGATACTGGAGTTCAATTAAATAGAAGCAACATGGTTACAATACAATGTTCTTCTCCACAAAATATAATTGGAAACTCACAACAATTATACGGTGGGGCTGATCCTTACTCACAACAATTATACGGCGGACAACAAATGTACGGTAGTCAAACACAAATATATGGTGGGCTACAAGCAGGAATGCAACAAAATGGATGTGCAACAGATGCATGCTCTTTAACACAAACTCCAAGTACTCAAATATGGTTTAGAAGTTTAGAACAAGGAACAACTGGAACAATTGAAAGAGTAGACTTCCAAGTATTCCCTTCAACTCAATATATACCACAACAAAAATTATTCAATTCTCAAAGCGGACAATACGGTCCATTCCAAGGTCTTGGGGATATGAGAAATTGGTTAACACAATCAGATGCAAGAATTAATGTTTACGGAAAGTTAATGGTAAGCTACCAAAACCAATACGGAGTAGCACAATGCCAAGAATTCCCAATCCAATTAGAAGATATTTGGAGATGGAGTGAAATACTTGACTCAGCATTCAATTGGGGAGATCCTACTGCAAAACCAAAAGACTGTCAAAACTCAAATGCACTAAAGATAATGGATTACTGGAAGAGCAGAGGAACAAACGGAGAAGTTCCTGAATATAGATACACAAACGGAAATAGTTACTTATACATTGCAGAGCCAGCAGCACTAAAGATAGGTCCTGCACCAAATCAATCAAGTGGAATATATCCTTCAAACGATTATTCATATTATAGAAGTAGAGACACTACAAAGAATACTGATACTTCTGGCGAAGCATCAAAGAACTGCGGATTACTTGATAGTATTGATATTTTAACAAAAATCCCTGCTGATAAATTAGGCGGAGCAACATTAGTAATTTCTCCAACTCCAAATTTAGGAGAAAATGCATCAGGAAGTTTAATGCAAAATACAAGAGGACACAACTTAATGGTTGAAATTAATCGTTCAAGTATGACAGCTGATTGTGTGCACTTAACAATGCCAATAAGTGGAAAAGTTTCAAGAAAGATTAACTTTGATTCACAAGAACTAACTTGGATCTTAGATGTAATTTATACAAGACAAGGATACACTTACAAAGGAAATGACTTATTAGAATGTTTACAAGCTGGAAATGGAATGGACACAAATGTTAAACCAGTACAAACACAAAGTAAATGCGGCACAGACAATAATTATTTATCATACGGATTTGACAAAATAGATAGAATGAGTGTTGAAAGTATTTCAAACCCAGTTAATTGTTCAACATCCTTCTGTAATGGAGATATGTTACAAGCATTTGCACTAAATAAATTTGTTACAATAAAAGACAAAGTAAAAACTGCTAAGGATAATGGAAAAATTAACTCACAGCATACAAATGTAAAACTTTCAGAACTATATAAAGAAGCATTAACTTACGACATTAACTTTTGCGGAACTTCAACATTAAAGTTCTTCAATAAAGACGGATTAGCTTTATTCACTGAGCCTTACCAAATAAATAGCACAGCACTTGCAGCTAAGAAAGACAGTATTGTAAAGAAAAGTGACTCAGCAATTTTAGATATGCGAGATGTAATTGCAAGTATTGATCCAAAAGACTACAATAATGTACTACTTGAAGTAGACAAGAATTCTATTTTAACAGAGTATTTCACTAAGACACTTGGAATGACTCCATCTATTGTTAGAACTGGTACTACTGATAATTACGGAAATTATTACATGTCACTTGAATCATACAAACAATTGAATGATAGTGTTAATGCAGCTTCTGGTTGCACTAATAATGGAGTGAATTGTAAAGTTACTTGGTGCGGTCAATCAAATGTTGATTTGAATATAGATGCATTCGCATGGATGAGCGGAATGCACGCAAGACTAGTGAAAGGAATTTACTACAAGTCTGACATGAATAAACTTGATATTGAAAGAGTATACAAATTAAATCCAACTCTAAACGAAATACACGACCTTGCATACTTTGATAGTAACATTGCAGCTAATTCAACAACAGGATTAAGTAATGATTTACTATTAACTGCAATAGCAAAGTTAAGTGAAAGAAAAAGCACTACTCTTTTCAATAAAGAAGAGGCTTATAGGGATTTGACTTTGGATTTCAACGGAGTAACAAAAGAAAATGCAACAGTTGGACAATATGTTGCAGAATTTGATTACGATTATTCTAATGCGGATGCAAAGAATATGACTGTGAATTTATCAGCTGCAAATCCAGTTAAAGGTGCTCCAAATGCAAACAAGAATGCTCTTCTTGTTGGTTCATTTAATCCTGAAATGGTTATCCAATCAGCATCACTTGCGCAAAACATTAATGGAACAATACTTGAATTTGTAAATAACAAATTATTATTCTACCAAGTAAATCCTGTGAAAGTTGAAGCAAGTATTCCTGCTGGAGAAACAATGTTTAGTTATAATTTAGCACAAACAAATGCATTTGTATTGCCTGACAAGTTGATTAACTGGTATAGTGGACAAACATTAAAAGGACCTGGCGTTAAGAGAATGAATGTAGGATACTTAGTTCCATTACAAAAATCAACAAGCACTCAACAAATCAAAGGAATGTATTACTATCCTCAAAACGGAGTATTAACTATATTGCCTGGAACTGTTGCTGGTGGAAGAGTAAGCGCAACTGCAATGGTAATTAATGCTGGAAACTCAGTAAATGTTGATATTAAGATACAAAGACAAGATTCTTCAACTCTACAATTAGGAATAAATCCAAAAGACGAAGTTACAATGGATAAAGTAAGAGATGCTGTAAAGAACGAAGATGCATGCGCAACACAAGACACTACAATTGTTTGGAACGAATCAAAACTAATCCAATAAAAGTTCTATACAAATTTTGTTTTATTTTATTTTTAAAATAAAAATTTTTTAAAAAACAAATAAGTCTTCAAATCTAAAAAAAGTGATTGATTTTGGATAACCGCGCAATTGCATTAGTGCTATTAAGCATGATCGCGTTACTACTTGGATTTTCTTACTCCTACTTTATTCCGACAGAAACATTTTTTATTGAATTGCCCTTCACAATGACTACTGTTGGGTACTTTTTAGCAGGAGTGGCTTTCTTTGGTTACTTTGCATTTATCCCAAGCATATTTTTGGGTTTACAACTTGGTGCTGAAAAAAATGCAGCAATATTCCTATATGTAATACCCCTAATACTTGCAACTTACGCTGGGACAAAATTAGGTTTTGTTTTACAAGATGATTTCCTTAACAAAAAAAATTATATGGAACACGTAAAAATAATTGCAATAATATTCATTTTTGCAATAATTTTGGCTCTGGCAATTGAAATGAGTCTTCCAACAATACTAGAATATTGGCCAAAAGACTTCTTGGGAATGAATGTAACCCAAGGAAAAAGCGTTGGAAATTTAATTGGAGACATTTCTGGGTTAATGCGAAGATAAATTTACATTTTGCATTCGTAAATTTGGAGTTTTTATAAAATTTAGTTTTTTTTATTAAAAAAGTCAATACTTTTGAGAAAAAAAGTTGTTTTTTTAATGAAAATTAAACAAAGTTAACCTAAGAGAAAGGTATTTATATAGCGCGAACGTAATTTTTATAGCAAGTTCGCTAGCGATAGTTAGTAAGTTAATTAGTTGAAATTTCATAGTGGTTGAAAATGGGTGTTGGGGAAAAACTCAAAGATCTGTACTATATGGGCGAAGAAAAATGGTACGCTCTATGGGATAAAGTGGATGAGCATTTGCCTATTTATAAAATAATTGATCCAATTGACAACATTATCCCTAGTTTTGCTTTATTTTTAATAGTTTTATTCTTATTTTTACTATTTGTTGGATTTGTACTAGTTGGGGGAATAGCAACTACTCAATCTACTTTGAAACTATCTGTTGTTGATGAAGATGGAAGAGGGATATCTGGGGCAACAGTAACAATTGAAGGAATAGAACAAGAATATACTTCAAATGATTTTGGTATAATTGATCCAATAAATTTGCCATTTAGTTCTACAGTTAATGTAACTGCACAAAAAGATGGAAAGAAAACAACAAACCCAATTACTCTTGATGAAATTGAAAAATTAGCTGAAATAAAAATTGATTTGGGAAGTATTCACTTTAAAGAAAGTAAATCAATTAGATTTGAACTTAGTGATGGTTCACTTGCAAGTGGAAAACTTGATTTAACTTATATTTGCTCATCAGGAAGAACTGATTCAGTTACTCCTAAAACTGATACGATTTACGGCGGAACAGCAAATGTTTCACTAGCAGAAGAATGTGGAACACTATCAGTTCAAGTTGATTCTCCATTGTATACTACAATGACTTTCCCATTAACTGCTTCATCAAATAAATTTACTCTTCAATCAAAGTTACCAGTAGAATTAGTAAATGTTACAGTAAATGTAAGATATCAAGCTCTTCCTGTTACTGAATCAATTACAGTTAATGCTTTTAGAAGTGGATATCCTTCCTCTTCAGATTCAAAAGCTGTTGTAAACGGACAAGCTACTTTTACTCTTCCTGAAGGAGATTATACATTTAAAGTTAATTCAGAAAAAGGATACGTTGAAAAGACAACTCCAGTTGTTTCACTTTCAAAATCAACTGGATCAAAAAGTGTTACAATTGATCTTGAGAAAAACTTTATTGGATATATTAGTGCAACAGTAAAAGAAGGAAGTACTGCACTAAGCGGAGTACGGGTAACTTTAAATGAAAAAGTTTCAAGTACAACACTTTCTCCTGTTGTTAATTATGATTCAAACGCTGATGGCGGAGTATTATTTGTAATAGCAAAAGATGTTCCTTATAGAGTAATTGCAACAAAAGACGGATATTGTGATAGATCAATTGATGCAAATGTTGGAGCAAATGTAACTCTTTCAATGATAAAAGATAATGGACAATGTGGAAATTTATTAAAAGTAAGAGTAATTGATCAAGATGGGAAAGCAGTTCCTTATGCTAAGGTAGCTTTATTTGCAGAAAATGCTGAAGACACTTACAAATTATCTTACGTAGAAAAAGTAACTGACTTTAACGGATATGCAATTTGGAATCCTGTAAGTAACTCAAAAACAGGAGAATTCTATAAAGCATTCGCATTCAAAGCAGCATACTCTGGATGGAGTACAAAAACAGTATTCAATGCAACAACTGCAAGTACAGAAATTATTGTAAAACTTGATTTACCACTTGGAAAAATATTAGTGTCTGTGAAAGACAACGACCTGTTGCCATTACAATTCTCAGAAGTACAATTATTTGATGAATACCAAGCTGATGCAATAAGCGGAAAGAAAATGGTGGAAAATGCTGACGGTTCAATTGAATTTAATGTTAAAGCTGATAAGAAAGTTTATGCAGTAATCAAAAAAGAGGGGTATGAATCTTATACTACACTACCAAAACAAGTGGTTGGAGACGGAACTATAAGCTTTGAAGCAGTATTATCAAAACCTCCAGTTGATCAATTAGTTGTAAGATACCTTGGATTATACAAGGGAGATACAAGTGTAATGAGTGTAGAAGCAGGAAAAGAATATGACGCTTTATTTGAAGTAACATCACCAAAAACATATGATGAACTTGGATTCTTTGTAAGACTTGGAAAAGATAATATTACAAAAACAGAACTTGATAAAATATTTATTAAAAATGTAGATGCTTCTGGAAAGAAATTAGTACGAACTGGAGCAACATACAATAAACCAAGAGGATATTCTACAGATGAGAAATACTTAAATCTTGAAGAGAGCAAATGGGCAGAAATTAAATGGAATGCTGGTGGGTATGTTCCTGGAAAAATCCTTGTAGGAGTGCACGTAAAAGTAAGACAAACTGCACAAGCAGAAGAAAGACTTGATATTGGATACAGAGCTTGGGGAGTACTTGATGGAAGATATGAAAGAGACCCAGTTGACTCAGAACTTGGAACAGCACAAAACCTTGGTAATACTAAACTTGAACTTTACGCTTCAACAAAAGAAGCTTATGCAACAGTAGGGACTGAAACATTATGCGAAAAAGTAAATGATGAAAAGTCATTCTGTATAACAGCAACTTACACTGATCCTGAAAACTTTACACAATCCTTCACAGACGGATTTGAAGCAAAGAACAATTCTGATTACACTGTTTCAATCAAAGTAATGAATAATTCTTTAATTTCATTTGAAAAAGCAAAAGTATTAATTGAAAATCCTGAAGAAAATTTATACATTGGAAATTATTCACTAATTACTCCAATGCACGCACCAGTAAATGGAACTGTTAACGGATTTAAGACTGATTGGATAGATACTCCTAAGTTTGAAAAAGGAACAGCAATTGATTTCATTACATTAAACGTTACTCCACAAAAAACTGGTTCTGCAACAATCAAACTAAGATTAAGAGAAGAAAATTCATTAGTGTTTGAAAAATCATTTACAATTACAGTTGGATCAGATAAGAAAATGAACGTACAATACATGAAGGGCGGAACTTTTGGAAGTGAAATGCCTCAAATAGTATCTGGTAAATCAGATCTTTTAACAGTAAAAGCATTTAATTCTTCAACTAATTTAGAAATAGAAGATGCAATAGTAAAAATTTATGATAGATTTGGAACAA
>CAZOCW010000023.1:0-10244 GCA_964578405.1 uncultured archaeon
ATTTGTCATATACTATTATTGTTTTGTCTTCTATTTAAGGTTTAATTTTTGATCCCTTAAAGCAATTTGGGCTAGTATTGGTTCAAAACAAAGCATTTTTGTTTTGTACAAGGTAGTTTTGTTGAATTGTATTGTTTCTTCAATAAGCATTCTTTCGTGTTCTTTGGTTAACTCAGTTAGTGCTTCTTTTATTGCAATTTCATTGAATTGTGAGATGATTGGTTTTACCTTCTCAAGTATGTAAAGTTCATCAACTTTTACAGTATATTCTGAGTAGCTTTCTTTTTTTCCAACTAATCTCTTCTGAACAATTCCCCAATTCTTTTTTATAAATTGCGCTAGTTTTTTTGTCGGAAAAAATTCTAGTTCTCGATTTTTGTTTATTAGCATAGTCCAATCTGAATTATTAATTAATCTGCGTTCATCTACTCGCACTTTGATTGTGTTGTTTCCAAGTGATCCAAATGAAAATTTTTGATCAAGAGTAATTTCGTTGTATAAATAATCTATTCCGTAGTGTGGGTCTTCAATTGATTTCATTTCTCTTGGGAGAATGCTTTCTAAATGTAACCTTAATTGGTTTTGCATAAGACAAGTTGATTCTAAGTGGTGTGCGTGATATTTTTTTGAGAATGAGTGTTTGCGACATTTTTTTGCGCGAGATATTTCTAACAAGAACTCTAATTCTGGCAAAAAGGCATTGTTTGGGGTCTCAAACATCACACTAGTTTAACAGCATTAGAGTTTTTATTACTTTCTAAGTAGAGTGCTTGAAGGTTTTTATTTTTGATTTATTCCAGGATTAACTTTTCTATCAAATGCCCCTTGTTTACTTCGTAAAGGAGTTTTTGGTGCGCGTAAAGTGCGAAGTTGAGTACTTCTTCTAACGGGTCCTTTGTAAACTGGTGCTTGTTTTGGTTTTGCTAGAGGGGGCAATTTTGCTCTTTCTCTTTTTATCATTTCATTAATAATTAATTTTCCAGCTTCTCTACTTAATCCAGCGCGAATTGGTTCTACTTGCATAATTTGTTCCATGAATCTGTAAAGTTTATCCAAGTTTACTGCATAAACATCATATCTTTTTCTTCTTTCATAAAACCTTAAGCTTCCAGATTGTTGTTTTACAAATCTTGCAAGTGCTTCAGAAGGAAAAGCCTCAATAGTTTTTTGTTTGTTAAGTACAATTACCCAATCCGCTTTGTTATACAATTCTCTATTTCTAACTCTTATTTCGATTGCATTATCTCCGTGTCTTCCACCATTAGCAACTTTTTGATCTGCAGTAATTTTCACTTCTTTTCCGCGTATTATTGTTTTAAGTACTACATCTACTCCTGCCCCTAAATTGCTTGCGTTTTTGAATCCAACTCTTTTTAGCATCCAAGTGAAGTGTCTTAATTCTCCTATTTTTTGAGCTCTATTTCGTGTCATTTCTTGGGCTTTCCCTTTCACAGCTTGGCCTAAAGCTTTATTGAAAGGTATTTTTTGAGGTATTTTTTCTTGCAAAAGATTTTTTTGTACTCGTGTGTATTTCATTTTAATCAACAAACCTTATTTTTCCAATATTTTTCTTTGCTTCTTCAAACTTTTTATTAAAATCTTCATAAAACTTTTTAGCGTAAGGTACTCCATATTTTGCTTTGCACTCTCCACACAAGTTTTTGCCTTTAGTGCATTCTTCAAACATTGTTTGTAAAACTTTATCCTCTTTTATGAAATGGTTCTTACAATATTCGTAAACAATACATTTTGCAATGTCTCCGCCTTTTTCTTTTTGTTCTTCTCGAGTAGCTCTTCCGCCTGTGAGTGTTTTATTTATCTTTTTTTCAAGTACACTTAAATCTTTTTCAGGAATTTCTATTTTTCCTAGTTCGCTAGCACTCTTACTCATCTTAAATGAACCGTCAAGTGCTGAAGTGTATTTGTTGTAAAGTGCACTTGGTAAAAAAAATCCATATTCAGACTTAAGTCTTCTTGCAACATCTCTCACCATTCTAATGTGTGGAGCTTGGTCAATTCCAACAGGTATAATTCCTGGCATTTTTTCTCCAAGTTGTGGATAAAGTATGTCTCCCATTTGTGTAAATGCACTCATTACTTTTGCAGGATGAACCGAACCATATATTGCTCTAAATTCATTCTCAGTTACCTTTTGAGAAGCAATTGCTGCAAGGTTTGAAACTTTCTTGTTCTCGCTTTGTAAGTAAAAATTTGTTTTTGTTGGATCAAGCCCAAGTGCAATGTATGCGGGTATGTGAAACTCAAGTGCTCTTTTTTTCCCTTCTTCAAGAGTAATTCCTCTTGTTGCTTGGGATTCAACATCCGCAATTACAACATATGTTTTTGCACCATGATCTTGGAAGTATCTAATGTTTTGAATTACTGTTTCAGTTCCTAAGTGTATTTTTTCACTTGATGGCATTATTCCGCTTAGTACATAAAATGGCTTTTTGTTCTTGATAGCGGTAGCTATAGCTTCTCCATCTTGTATCCCAAAATTTACTCCTCTTCTCATTTGTAAATTTGGTTCAGGGAAAATGCTTTTGTCAAATTCTTGCATTCCAAACTCTTTTTGGAGTCTTGTGTAATCCTCCACAAGGTCGCTTCCCCATGGATCCACCATTACTTTTGTTTTTTCAGTCATTTTATCACTTAATATTAATTATTATTTGATTTTCACTGTTTTTTAATATTCCTCTGCTAGTGATTTAGTTTAACTTTGAGATGATTTCTTTAGCTCCAAAAGCGCATGGAGCGCTTTTTTAGAGTCAATTGATTCTTGGGCAAGTTTAATTCCTTCTTTGAAATCTTTTGCTTTTCCAGCAACAATTAGTGCTGCAGCCGCATTAAGGACAACTATGTCTCTTTTAGCTCCTTTTTTGCCATTTAAGACATCAAGTATTATTTGTGCACTTTCTTCTTTTGTTTTTACTTCAAGTTCAGAAAATTTTGCATAGTTGAATCCAAATTCTTTTGGATCAAAATAAGTAGTTGTAATTTTTCCTTTTTCAAGTTGAGTTATTTTTGTTTTCCCAGTAATTGTAATTTCGTCAAGTCCTTCTCCATTAACAATCATTGCTCTTTCTATTCCTCTTTTCTTCATTACTTCTGCAATAATTTCAGTAAGCGCTGGATTGAATACTCCCATTAATTGTTTTTTTGTTTTTGCAGGGTTAAGTAATGGTCCCATTAAATTGAATACTGTTTTGATTCCAAGTTCTTTTCGAAGTGGTCCAACATTTTTGAATAAAGGGTGGTGTTTTTGTGCAAATAAGAATGCAATCCCTGTTTTGTTCATGGTTTCTTTTGGATCAATTGTGATGTTTGTAGTATTAACTCCAAGTGCTTCAAGTACATCAAAACTTCCGCTTGATGAAGATACAGCTTTGTTTCCATGTTTTGCAACTTTAATTCCAGATCCCGCGATTACAAACATTGTTGCGGTAGAAATGTTGAATGTATTTTTTCCATCTCCTCCAGTTCCGCAAACATCAATACACTCTTTTCCCAAATCTACAGTTTGTGCTTTTTCTATTAATTTTTCAACAAGTAGTGAAAGTTCGTTTGCAGTTACTTTTTTTGTTTCTATGGCGCAAAGTAATCCTGCGAGTTGAGTAGGGATAAATGTGTTTTGTTCAATTGAAGTAACAATTTCTTCCACATCTTTTTCATTTAGTTCTTCTTTTTGAATTACTTTTTTTATTATTTCTTTAAGGTTGTTTGTTGTTGGATTGGATTGAGGAGTTTCTTTTCCAAAATTTATGTTGCTTGTATTGCTCTCTCGTACTTTTCCGCACTGATTAATTACATTTTCAATAAGTTTTTTCCCGCCTTCGTTGTGCATTGAAAGGATTGACTCTGGGTGGAATTGAACTCCTTCAACTGGTAATGTTTTATGTCTTGCAGACATTATTACATTTCCTGCTTTTGCAGATATTTCAAAACAATCAGGAACTTTTAGTACTCCTAGTGAGTGATATCTTGCAAATTTTTGTTTTGGAGCAATTCCTTTGAAGATGGTTCTTCCGTCATGTTCTACTTCACTTGCTTGTCCGTGCATTACTTCTGTTAATGGTTTAACTGGTTCGCCAAAGTATTCCATTATTGCTTGAAATCCTAAGCATATTCCAAATATTGGAGTGGTTTTGTGAAACTTATCAATTACTTCTAAATAATTTCCTGCTTCTCTTGGTCCATTAGGCCCAGGTCCAAGTAAAATAAGATCAGGTTTTTGTTTTTGTATTGTTTCAATTGAGCAATTAGAATTGTACATTATTACTTCTGCCCCTGCGTTAGAAAAATATGCTGCAATTGTATTTGCAAATGAATCATAGTTATCAATAAATACAATTTTCATTTTTTCACCTCAAGTACACTCATTGCCTTTGAAATTTTTAGTTTAATTTCTTTTAATTCTCCTTCAGGGGTTGATAGTGCAACTACTCCTGCCCCTCCGCGGATTTCTGATTTATTGTTTCGCACGTGAACTGATCTAATTGTGATTCCAGTATTACATGCGCCATTAAATGAAACTACTCCGCTTGCCCCTCCATAAAATCCTCTTTTTGAACCTTCATATGATTCAATCATATTCATGGATTCTTGTTTTGGTGCTCCGCTAAGTGTGCCAGCAGGAAGTGTTACAAGTAGTGAGTCAATTGCATCTTTTTCTTGTTGCAAAACCTTTGGTTTTGCGACACCCGTACTCTTTTGGAGTACTTGGTTTTTTAGTATTCCTTTAACACCAGAAACTAAGTGGTAAAGATTCGGGTAGTGTTCAAGTGTGTAAAGATCTGTTACTTCAACACTTTCTGAAACACATAATTTGTAAAGTTCGTGTCTTGCAAGATCTACAAGCATTGTGTGTTCTCGAATTTCTTTTTCATCATTAAGTAATTGTTTTCTATTTTCGGCATCTTCAAGAGGATTATTTGATCTAATTATTGTTCCTGCTATTGGTCTTATTTCTATTTCTCTCCCCTTGGGGGTAATATCAATTTTAATATGCATTTCAGGAGAGGCTCCATAGAGTATTTCATTTTCTCCTAAATTGTAATAAAATGAATAAGGGGAGGGATTTGTTTCTCTTAATTCGCGGTATGACTCAAAAGGATGTTTTTGAAGAGAAAGAGTTGTTTTTCTTGATAAAACGCATTGCATCACTCTTCCGTTTTTGATATCAGTAATTGCTTTTTGTACAATTCCTTTGTATTCTTCATCACTAAGGTCATATTCGGCTTTAGTTATTTCTTTTTTAAATTCAAATCCTTTAATTGGTTTTTCAGAAGCAAACTTTTTTCCATTGAAGTAAAAATTTAGTTCTTCAGCTCT
Organism: uncultured archaeon; assembly: GCA_964578405.1. Taxonomy (GTDB): domain Archaea; phylum Iainarchaeota; class Iainarchaeia; order Iainarchaeales; family JAAZKV01; genus JAAZKV01. The sequence continues at coordinate 5,332 of CAZOCW010000023.1, forward strand.
CTTCTCATCATCATAAAGTACATAAACTTTTGTTGGTAAGAATAACTCGAAGTCTTTTTCTCCAAGATCGATTTGTTTTTCCTTTACTTTGTAAAAGTTTTTAGCAAAATCATAAGCAAATACTCCATAAAGTCCTGCGTAAGAGTTTTCTGATTCAAACTTTGAAAGTATTGTTTTTATTACAAATGAAATATTAGTTAGTTTTTCGTTTTCTTCTTCACTTAAGTTGTTATTTTCTTTCTTTTCTACTTTGCCTGTAATGACTTTCTTTTCTTGTTTAAAATTAATAGAATAAGTAAAATCTTTTTTAGAAAAATTTGAAAGTAAATTTTCTCCTGCTTTATTTAATGCAGTTATGCTAAAGTTTTCATCTTTTCCAACAACTTTTAGCGCAAGATCACAAACAATCATACTTTTTCTTTCATATTTTTGGTTGGGGGATTTTGATTCAAAGAGTAAACTTACATTATTTCCTTTGTTGCTTAATTTTGAGTATAAGTCAAAAGGATTTTGGTATTTTGTTGGAGTAATTTTTGTAGTAATTTTAATTGTCATTTTGCTTCACCTTTTGAATAAAATTAATCATTTTTGTAGTGTCTTTCTTTCCGGGAGTTGATTCTACCCCTGAGCAAGTATCGACTGCATAAAGGTGAAGGGTGCTTACTGTTTCTCCCACATTCTCTGAATTAAGCCCGCCAGCAACAATTATTTTGCCCTTTGCTTGTTTTAATAGTTTCTTATCGAATGTTTTTCCTGTTCCTCCAAATGCATTAGGGTCAAATGTGTCATACAATCTTGCATAAAGTAATTCTTTTTCCTTTGGCAATGTTTCTTTTACTCTTTGAGCTTTAATTGTATTTGTTCCTAGTTTTTTGCAAAACCTTTCTGTTTCGTCTCCGTGAAATTGAATAAAGTCAATTTTAGTTTCTTCTTGTATTTTTCTAATTTCTTCTTCAGTAGAGTTAACAAATACTCCTGCAGTTTGCACTGTATTTGGTAATTCTTGTATTATCCCTGTTGCATGTGCTGGAAAAATATATCGTGGGCTCTTAGGATAAAAGTTAAATCCTAAAATATCTGCTCCGATTTCTACTGCATTTTTTGCATCCTCTAAATTAGTGATTCCACAAATTTTTACTTTTGTTCGGTGGAGTGAGCATAGTTTTTCAGTAATATCCTTTGCTTCAATTAATGAAGTTCCAATTAGTACTGCATTTGTATTTAGACTTAATATATCCGCTTTAGTATAAATTCCTGATTCGCTTACAACAATTCTATCCGAAGGGATTAGTTTCTTTAGTTCTTTTGTTGTATTGAGTGTGATTTTAAAATCAGCTAAATTTCTGTTATTTATTCCAATTATTCTCGCGCTTGTTTTTAGAACTTTTTCTATTTCTTCTTTTGTTTTTGTTTCAACTAGTGCTTCCATTCCAAGTTTTCGTGCAATAAATAAATACTTTTCAATATCTTCTGCAGAAAGTAATGATGCAATTAAGAGTATTGCATCCGCCCCAAAATATCTTGCTTCATATATTTGATATTCGTCAATAATGAAATCTTTTCTAAGTATTGGTAATTGAGTGTATTTTTTTGTTTCTTTAATATATTTTAAATTTCCTGCAAAATATTTCTTGTCAGTTAGAACCGAAATTGCACTTGCGTATTTGTTGTACGCGGTTGCAATTTCTTTAATTGTTCTTTTTTTCCCAATTTTTCCTGCGGAAGGAGATTTGTACTTAATTTCTGCAATAATATTGTTTTTTCCTTTTAGTGCTGAAAAGAAGTTTCTCTCGCTTGGAAGTAATCCTTTTTGGAGTTTTGCAAGTGGAAGCTTTTTTTTTGCAATTATAACTTCCTTTCTTTTGTTCTCCACTATCTGATCTAAAATATCAGGCATTCTTTACAGCCTCACTCATTTCTTTTACAAATTTGTTAATCTTTTCTTGCATTTCTTTAGGATTAGTTAAATTTTCTTCTACAATCTTACAAATAGCTGACCCGCTTATTGCTCCATCTGCTCCAAGTTTTATTACGTTAGCTGCATGCTCTGGTTGACTAATTCCAAACCCAACGTAGAGTGGTAATTTCATTTCTTTTTTGCAAAGTTTTATCATTGAGGGTAACTTTGTGTTTAATTCAGTTTTTACTCCAGTTGTTCCAAGCAGAGAAACCATGTATGTGTATCCGCTTGCGTATTTGTTGAGTAGTTTCATTCTTTCTTTTGTTGTAGTTGGGGATACAATGAATATTTGTGCAAGTTTGTATTTCTTTGAAAGAGCAATTAGTTCTTCTGCTTCTTCTAAAGGTACATCCGGGCAAAGCACTCCGTCTACTTTTAATTCTGCGCATTTTTTGTAAAAGTTTTCTACTCCATAGTTGTAAACAATGTTGTAACTTAACATTACACTAATTGGTATTTTTGTATCCTTTCTAACTTTAGCAATTATTTCAAATGCTTTTTTTGTAGTGATTCCTGCTTCAAGTGCTCTATTGTTTGCTTTTTGAATTACTGGCCCATCAGCTATTGGGTCACTGAATGCAAATCCTAATTCAAGAGCTCCTGCTCCATTTTTTACAAATCCTTGAATTATTTTTAATGATTCTTCGTAGTTAGGGTCGCCTAGTACTGCGAATGGCATGAAAACTTTACTCTTAAACATTATTCCGCCTCCAATAATTGATTTACATCCTTGTCTCCTCTTCCTGAGAGGTTGATTACTACAATATCATCTTTTTTGAATTTTCCTTTGTTTCGTAAAACGTACGCAATTGCGTGTGAGGATTCTAGTGCAGGTAAAATTCCTTCCATTTTGCACAAGTATCTTAGTGCTTTTACTGCTTCATCATCAGTTGCACTTTCATAAGTTCCTCTTTTGCTATCCTTTAGGAAACTGTGTACTGGTCCTACTCCTGGATAATCAAGTCCTGCAGAAATACTGTGTGCTTCGCAAACTTGTCCATCTTTTGTTTGAAGTAAATATGATTTGCTTCCTTGGAAGATTCCAATTGTTCCTTCTCCAAGAGTTTTTCCGTGTTTTACTCCGTTTCCTCCGGCTTCAATTCCTACAAGTTTTACACTTTTATCATTTAAGAATGCATCAAATGCTCCAATGGCGTTTGATCCTCCTCCAATGCATGCAACTACAACGCTAGGAAGTTTTCCTTCTTTTGCAAGTACTTGTTCTTTAATTTCTTTTCCAATTACTTTTTGGAAATGTTGTACAAGTTTTGGATAAGGGTGTGGTCCCACTACACTTCCAATCAAGTAGTAACAATTTTCCACGTTTGCTAAGTAATATCTTAGTGCTTCATTCCCTGCGTCCTTTAATGTTTTGCTTCCACTTGTAACAGGAATTACTTCTGCTCCAAATAATTTCATTCTATAAACATTTAGTGCTTGGCGTTTTACATCAATTTCTCCCATGAATACTTTTACTGGGATTTTGAATAGTGCTCCAACAATTGCTGTAGCAACTCCATGTTGTCCTGCTCCAGTTTCTGCAATAATTTCTTTTTTACCCATTTTTTTTGCTAAGAGTGCTTGGCCAAGTGCATTATTTATTTTGTGTGCCCCGCTGTGTAGTAGATCTTCTCGTTTGAAATAAATTTTGCACCCAATATCTTTTGACATGTTTTCTGCAAAGTAGAGTGGAGTTTCTCTTCCTGCGAATTCTTTTAGCAAATAATCAAGTTCTTTTTGGAATTCTTTGTCCTCTTTGTATTTGTTGAATGCTTCTTCTAAAGCTTTTTGTGCAGGCATCATCATTTCTGGGATGAATTGCCCTCCAAATTCTCCAAATCTTGTATTTTTTGTATCAAAGATATTTTTTTCCATTTTTTTCTTCAACTCCATTTACAATTCCAATACTTTTTCATATGCACTAAGATCAAGTATTCCGTTTCCGGATAAATTGAATACAATTGTTTTTCCATTATTTTTCTTTGCTTGTTCAATTGCTTCTTTTAGTGCGTGACTTGATTCAGGTGCTGCAATTACTCCTTCAGTTTCAGCAAATAATTTTGCTGCTTCAAAACATTCCTTTTGGTGATGAGAAACTGCCCTAACTAATTTTTTGTCAAGCAATAATGAAATGATTGGGGATACTCCATGGTATCTTAATCCTCCAGCGTATATTGCTTCTGGAACAAAATCTGCTCCAAGTGTGTGCATTTTCATTAATGGAGTTTGTTTTCCAGTGTCACCGTAATCATATTTGTATTCTCCTTTTGTCATACTTGGTACTTCACTTGGTTCTACTGCAATAATATCTATTTTTTCTCCTTTGAGTACATCTGGTATGAATGGTAGTGCGATTCCACCAAAATTACTTCCTCCTCCAACGCATGCAATTACAACATCTGCTTTTTCTCCAATTTTTTCAAGTTGCTTTTTTACTTCTTGTCCAATAATTGTTTGGTGTAACAGTACGTGGTTTAGTACACTTCCTAAACTGTATACTGTGTCCTCTCTTTCTTTTGCAACTTCAACAGCTTCAGCAATAGCCATTCCGAGTGAACCTGAAGTGTTTGGAAATTTCTTTTGCATTTCTCTTCCAATCTTTGTAGTGTCACTTGGGCTTGCAATTACTTTTGCTCCAAATAATTTCATTATTGTTCTTCTCGCAGGTTTTTGATCATAACTGCATTTTACTTGGTAAACCGTACAATTCAGTCCAAAGAATTTTGATGCAAGTGAAAGTGCACTTCCCCATTGTCCTGCTCCAGTTTCTGTTGTAACGTTTTTGTATCCTGCTTGTTTAATGTAATATGCTTGTGCAAGGGCAGTATTAATTTTGTGACTTCCTTGTAATGTTGTGTCCTCTCTTTTGAAAAATATTTTACAATTTGTTCCAAGAGCTTTTTCTAAGTTTTCTGCTCTTTGTAATGGAGTTGGTCTTCCAATTTTTGCATAA
>CAZOCW010000024.1:0-832 GCA_964578405.1 uncultured archaeon
AATACTAACTGAACTTGAAGCAAAGAAGTAACACTAATTTTAATTTTTTTAAATCAAATTCCAATCTATAAATTTATAAAAAAAGTTTTTTACTTCATTCCAAGTATTTCTTTTAGTTCAGTAAAAAAGTTTTTTGCCATTTGTGGAGTTTTGTGTAGTGCTGCTTTGTAATTGTATTCAGTATCAGGTGTTTGGATTAAGTATTCAGCAGCTTGTTTTGAGAATCCTTTTGCATAAGTTTCAAGTTTAACATCCGGAAAACTTCCTTCAGTTTTTTTCATATCTTCCCAAGCAACTTTTGCGTGTTTCTTTCCAGGAGTATAAAGTAATGTAATAAAAGCAATTGCTAAAAAAACAAATCCGAGCCATTCAATTTGTACAGACATGAATAGCATTGCAAGCATGAATGATACAATGCATAAATAAAAGTTCATTTCAACACCAATATCCGTTTACTCTTATTCCATTGGCATTCCGCCACCCATTCCACCCAAGAGTCCAGCATATGGATCTTGTGGGGCTTCTTCTTTTCCCAAGCCCAAGAAATAAGCAATTCCTAAAAATCCAAATACTGCAAATATCCAATATTCTTTCATTCCAATTCCATTTATCATGTAAAGAACAAATACAGCAAATATTAGTAGCATACTAGCCTTAACATCTTTTGAGGCAAGAATTAGTATCATTGTTGCACCCATTACTATCCAAAATTCTCCAATTTGTATAGCAAACCCTAGCAGGGCAACTGAAACAACGAAAGTAAACAAGTCCATAAGTTAGCACCATCTTTACTTTGGTCTTGGAACTCTTTCAAGTAAATCTTTTCCAAAGA
>CAZOCW010000024.1:842-10242 GCA_964578405.1 uncultured archaeon
ATGGAACCCAAATTAGTTCAGGAAAACTGTAAAATAATAAGAACATTATTACTACTGCAAGCACAATTCCTAGTTTTGGCCCTACTTGTTTTTTTGCCCAAGCATAAATCCAAAGGAAATAAACAATAAATAAAATTAATGCAATTGTTAAGAATAAATCTTCTCCCGTAAGGGCTCCTGCAAAATCAATTTCTAAAAACATTTTTTCGCTTCCATTTTTCCATTCAACTTTACTCTCTTCTAAATAATATACGATTTGGGTGAATTAAAACCTTTCCCCATAGGGTTATTTCTTGGGTTTGAATACATCCAGTGCAGTTTTTGATCCCCAAGTAATTATACTGAATATTCCCATTCCAAATAAGGTAATTGCAAACCAACCAGTTGCCCCAATCCACCACCATTTTAGTACCAAGAAGTAAATTAAGATACAAGAAATAATTAAAGTTAGTACTCCATTTCCCAAGTATCCTTGTACCGTTCGATAGATTACAAACACTAAAATAATTTTGATTATAATATCAATTGGAGGAAATATGTACATTAGTACTGGTAAGAGAAATATTGCCCCAACCATTAAACCAAGTGCAATAAAAATAAAGTTTCCTTTCTCATTCATAAGTACACCTTTACATCATTCCTCTCATTCTTCTCATTTCTACCATTTTGTGTTGTCTATCTTTAAAATCCATTCCATTGGGTTGGTTCTCTACTTCCCCCCCAGCCATATTTTGTTCCATCATTGCTTGTGGAGCCAAAATGAAGAAATCCATTAATAATTGGGAAATACCAAACATTACAAGCATGTAAAGCACGTAAATTCCACCGAAATAAATAAAATAATCGAAAATTATGAAGTAAGATAGCACTACAATGATGATGATTGCTATTGGCCCTTTTCCCAAGTGTTGGGTAACATAAGAAACAATGGTTAGTAAAACAAATATCTTAAGAACCATTGTCATATCTTCAAATAGTCCGTCAAGGAACAACACGAACGGAAGTAACTGACTTAAAAAATTTACAGGAATCATTTTCTCAAAGTCCACATTAAATAGGTTTTTGTGATATAAAAGAGTTGCTTTTGGTTTTTTTAAGAAATCAAAAACAATAAAAATGAAGATTTTTAGAGAAATGACTAATTAGTTTTGGAACAATTATTGTCCAACTAATTCTAATTCTTTTGCAGCAAGGTTAGTTGTTGACCCTGAAGTATTCTCAAGAACAGCAGGGTTCCACCAGAATGAAGTATCGCTTCCATCACTTGACACGCAGATTTTTCCTTCGCTTACAGCATTAAACAATCCCTCAAGTGAGTTAATGTATGGAGTAGTTACTGATCCACTTGCGCTATTGTAATTCATTGCATTTATTCCGTTTAATTGTACACTTGAAGTAAATTCTGTATTTGGTGTCCAAAAGCTTACTCCTGGATCTTCTGCATTTAGTAAGTATTGTGAACTATCATTTGCAGGAACAAATAATAGAGTTTTCAAGTACATGTTTCCCGATCTTGAAGCATCATTAAATTCAAATCCGTAAGCTATATCACTTAATTTTGACAATTTATAATCTGGAGAATTATTGTAAGCCTCTACTGCGTTACTTCCATAAAAGTCCTTACTCTTTGCAGCCCCAGTCCAATAAGATAAGTTTCCACCTGTTGTTACTGCAGTATTTGTATTTGTTACACTAAATGCCATATTTCCACTTGTTCCATTTAAAGTGTATTTTGCAATTACTGGTATTGCGTAAGTTGGAGTTAATGCAATTGTTGCTTCGTTACCTGAATTAGTAATTGCTGCAACTTGTCCGCGTGTTCCAACTGAAGAGTTCACAGCATCAAAGTTAGTTTGAGTTACTACCGTAACACTTGTTACTCCGTTACTTGATCCGCTCTCAAATGTATTTACTTCTCCCCCAGTAGTACTAATTGCAACTTGTTCATCATTTGTATTAGTGTAAGTACTTCCATACCCTTGTCTTCCACCAACTTCACCAAGTGGACCATCAAATGGCATTCTGTACAATGGAGAGTCCACACTTGGAGACTTTACAAGCAATAATACTATTTCTATTGTTGTTGTATTTCCATCCACTACTTGGAATCTGTTTGGAGAATCAATATTAATCCAAACATCATATAATCCTGGTTGGAAGTCATTTGTTCCCAAGAATTTTTTCTTAATTTTATAATTTCCTGAAGTAATATAATCAAATACTTCTTTGTCAAATGGATTTACACTTAGTTTTGTGAATACTTGTGTTTCGTAGTAAGATTTGAAATCTCGTAGGAAGTCATCAGTGAATGCATCTTTAGTTAAGTATGCTCCAAAGTTAATTGTATTATACAATTCTGATTCATCTCTAATCTTTGTAGTAAATGCTGGAGCATCTAGTGCAGCAACGTAATACATTAGTCCAGGAATTCCAGTTATTGATCTTGTTGTTTGTGGTATCCAGCAACCATTGTTCAAATCCTTATTCATGAATGCTCTTGTAACTGCAATTCTATTTCCACCCTCTCCATTAATTATTGCTGTGAAATAATATACTCCATTGAATTTTGGCGTGTCCATTGTCATTATTACTTCAGTTGTACCTACAGGTACTGACCATGAATCTCCTTTTCCATAAATATCTGAAGTAGGTGGCCCTTGTGACTTTAATGAATATGTCATGTAAGTTGTTGCAGCAGCAGTTGTATTGTTTAGTACTTTAATTGTAACTGTTGTTTCATCATTAATTGTTGAAACGGTAATATCGCTTACTCCAATTTTTCCAGGAATAACATTTGTTGTTTGACTATTTACTTGGTCAATTGAAGCTTGTATTTCTTGTTCTAATACATCAGGTGGACAAACGAAACTACTTCCATTCATTTTCATAAATTCTTGTAATGAACCAAGTTTTTTGATTAATGCAATGTTAAATTGTGTTGCATCACAATAACTATAATCAGGATTAGTGTAATCACAAGTGTCTGCGTTAATCTTATCCCAATCCCAACTTAATGTTATTTTTGGCAAAGCATCAGGACCAGTTGAACCAGTTAATGCACCCATGTAACATGAATTCGCTTTCTTAATGTAAGCTTCCTCTCCAGTTGGTTCTCCACTAATTACTCTCATATGATACTTTTGTGAGTAATTATTTTCACTAATTCCAGTGCATTGTCCTGAGTTAGCGTCATTCCCTATCCAATAATTTCCAAATGTTGCAGTACTACAATAAACATCATAATCATTTGTTGTAGTTGAAGTTGCTGAAGTTGTAGCAGTTGATCCGTAAGGAACATGTATTGCTTGTCCGTGATTGTGAACTGTTGCATTAACTGTTAAAGTTCCGTATCTTGGTAATGGATCATTTAGTCCACCATTTTCAAAATCAATTCCAGCAGTTTCTATTGCACTATAAAATGAATCTTCAAAATTCCAAGAAGGACTAATTCCATCCAAAGTAAATCCTAATTCTCCAGCATCTGAAGGAACCTCTCTTGTTGCATTACTATCAGTATTTGCTGTTGAAGTTACTCCAACAGTTGTTCCTTTTAATAATATTGTGAAATCAGTAAATGGAACTGTTTGATAATGCTCATCACACTCGTATCCTTCACTACCCATTATGTATCCGCCAATTAATGCTCCAAGAACTGTAGCAATTAATTGAACATTACTTCCAGTAGAAGCAGTTCCTGTAGATGCAGTTGTAGTTGTCCCAGTTGTCCCAGTGAAACTTAATCTATCAACTTTTTGATTGTCTGAACTCAAATCTCCCTTAGAGTACATTGCATTAATTAAAGATTGGTTGAGTGGAGCTGGTTGAACTAAAGTGTATGTTTGAGTTACTGGCACAACATTTTGACCAGAAATAAAGCCCGAATAATCTACATTATCGTAACCCTCCCATGATGCAGCAGTATCCCAAGGAAGATTGCCAGATCCTTGAGCTGGAGCAACAGGAGTAACAGTCCCAGAAGTTTGAGTAACTGTTGTATTTTGAGTCCCGCCAACATTTGCTCCCACACCAGGAGTAACTGTTGTACTATTCCAAGTCATGCTTGAAGAAAATGGAGATCCAACTCCACCAACAACCATTCCACCCCAGTAAGTGTTTGTAATATTTTGTGTAACCCAACTTGAGTTATCAATAGCAAAATCTGTACCATATGTTGAAGTTATTGCTGAAGTAGCAGCAGATCCAGTACCATTATATACGTAACTATAATTATAACCACTATAATTATTATGCATTATAGTAGAAGTTGTCGGAGTATATCCTGCATTTCCAACAATTGCACTTTGAGTAGTTGTTTGTGTAAATGGAACAAAACTTTGAGTTGCAGCATTTCCACTTTTTAGTGCATTAAATGTACTTGAAGAAGTAACATCAACTGCGCCAGTTGAACCGTTTAGAGTAATTGTAGTCCCGCCAACTCTAGTACCATCAACTACTGTGCCGCCAATGGTCATTGATTGCACTTCACCAGCACCAACTACATGATTCGTTGATCCAGCACCACTTGGCGCATCATTATGCATTGTGTATGTGCCATCACCATTTTTTGTAATTGTTACAGGAGTACTATCTTTACTTGAAACAGTAATATTTCCACTCGAATCTTGAGTAACAGTCGGATTTCCTTCAAGCGCTGCTTGCGAATCTCTTCGAGTAGTCTCTTGATTTCTTTGTGCATCAGCATCTAATTGTTCTCCTGATTGAGAACTTTCTTTTGTAGTATCTTTCTTTTCGGAAGGATGATATGCAGCTCCAATCATATTTCCTAGCATTGCCCCCATCATTGCTCCGCCAAGAGCTTTACTCCATGAGAAGTCATCATCATGAGCACCGAATACACAATCTGTTGCTTTTACTCGTACTGTTTCTGAAAGCATTTTATTTGTTAAAATTACTGAGTCTTTTGCCCCAGTTCCAACTAATTGTAATTCATATTTGTTTAATGAGAAATATTTTCCATCAGGTTCAGTAAATGAAACTGGTAATTCTCCAATGTAACTAAATCCGCTTGTTCCGCGTACTCTTGCGTGTACCGTTACACCGTAAGATCCAGGTAGTGAAGGATTGTATACTTCAATATCTTCTGATTTATTTTGTAGTGTAAATGATTTTTTACTTAAAGTAATTTTTCCTTCAGCTCCGCCTGAACATCCGCCATCATTTCTACAAAGTACTACATCAATCATTTGTCCCAAACATTTTGTTGTATCAATTGTAACTTTTGATTTTTCAGTGAATGCAACTGGCGCTGCATCAGAAGTAATACTCATACATTCTTTTAGATTTACAACATTTGTAGTGTAAGTTATTGTTGCAGGATTTGATTTTATTGTTCTATCCAAGAATTTTGCTTCAAAGCTTAATTGTATTGGAACACTAGTTCCAACAGCTTCTATTCCTGGCGCGAAAGTCATTGTTCCAAATAATTTTTCTCCAGCTTTAACTTTAGCTAATAATATTCTTTTTCCACCATCAAGTGCGCTTCTTCCGACACTTGCTCCAGTTGAACTTCTTACACTTACTTCAGCAATTCCTGGTATTTCAGTAGGAGAAGCCACTGTTAAATTTTCAAGTTCCACATTAGTACTATCTGTTGCACATGCATTTAGTATTTCAAAATCAAATCTACTTTGTGCTCGTTCTGTTGTTTTTGTTGTTGTTCCTGGCTTTATTGCAAGACAAGATCCATCAGTGTTTGCTTCGCTTGAAACATTTAGAGTTAATGGAATGTTTACATCATAAGTTAGAGCAGAATCCATTGTTTCAAATTCAATTAAAACCGATCCTGTCAAATTTATTGGTTCAAGGAAATTACTTTGAGTAATATTATTTGCAAGTCTAATTCTTAATAATTGCATATCAAGTGTATCTTCTGCATTAATTATTCTATCTTGAGTATTAATTTCCCCAATGTATGCATTTAGTGCTTCTTGGTTTATTACTTCTGCAAACTCAGGATCAATTGTAACACTCTTTAATCTCAATTGTTGTTTTGAAAGGTTAGCAAAAGTTACTTCTTTAATTTCTTCTCTCTTTGAGAAAGTGTTTAATTCAACTAGTAATTGCTCTGGTGAAGCTACAATTAATTCATCAGATACTGTTAGCGAGTACATTTGTCTTGCATATCCATCCGCTCTTATTTCAATTAGTGCTTTAGAGTTAGCAAATAATGCTCCGGAGTCAACTATTGCTTTTCCTGCGTGATCAGTTATTTTTGAATCTATTGGATATTGTTCGTACCCAGGATCTTTTGCATAAGTGTTTACTGTTGCGTTTGGCAAATAATTTCCTTTATCATCATAAACCACAACTTCAATTTGAACATTAATTAATGCAGTAATAAATTGTGGACTAATACTTACCGTGAAATCTTTTTGCTTCACTATTGCAAATGAAACTTCTTTTGAGTAAATTATATTTCCTTCTGATTTTAATTCAAATACAATTGCGTCTGCCCCTTCTTTTAATCCTTCAATAGTTAAAGCTGTATCAATTGTTTGATTTGTTTCAAAGGAACTAATTGCAATCCCTTCAGCTTTGTATAAAGAAGAATTTGCTGGAGAAGTTGATTGCCCAACTGAATCTTTTATTGTGTATTGTTTAATTTTAACTCTCTTTTCGTCACTAGCATCCCCAATTACTCTAATGTTCATGTAAATTGGTTTCTTTGTCGTACCATAATCTATCCCAGTGCTATTTATTAGTACGAAATGGTAATTGTATTCATTTATTTGTCTTAACCCGTATGGGGAAGAAATGTATAAGTCATCCGCTTTTGAGTATAACCATTCTGAAGTGAAACAAAATCCTTCGTTACATTCTGCTTCTGTTCCAACATAGTAAACATTTGAAGCATAAGTATCAGCATAGAAATCTTGTTGTGCATTACTTACTGGTTTTCTTGTATTATCAAATTGTCCTCTGTAGAAGAATTGTAGTTCTCTATTTGGAGAAGCAGTTTTTTTAATACTAAACCAAACTTTCACCTCTCTTGTTCCTTTTCCAAAATTATCCCATTTAACATTTACCCATTTTGCAAGTCCATCAGTTGTATTTGCCCCATCATAAGAGTATCCTTTTGTTGGATCGTAAGTTACCCCTCTTGTTTCGCTATCTTTTCCTGCGCTTAGTACTTGATCTATTTGCATTACATCATTTTCAAGTAAAGTTTCTTTTCCTGCTCTAAAGTGGAATATTACATTATCATAATCTTTGTCTGAATTAACATTGAATTTTGCATAATATTTTTTTCCTGCAGCCATAGTTTGTACTACTGCATCATTTTCATTGTAAAGCCCAACAAAGTCTATTGAACTGTCAGAAATTTGTTTTAGCATTTTTACATTAAATGTATAAGTTCTATTAGGCCATAGTTCAGTGGGAACTGTGTAATAATCTTCATAAGTTTCTGCTTTAATTCTTACATAAACTGTTTGTCCTGCTTTTACTTCTCTTGTTACTTTTCCATTTTCCATTGAAACTAATCCTGCAAGTCCGTGAGGGTTAGTCATTAATCCATCGCTAGTTAAAATTTCAATTGTTCCGTTTACATTAGTATTAGCTTCATCAACTGCATTAATTATTATTTTTGCAGTACCTACTTGCATTTGGGCAACAAATTCATTTAATCTATCAAGTGCAATTGCTTTTTCTGTAGAGGATCCATAAAACATCCCTTTTATTGCATAAGCATAAACTGCCCCCTCAACTTTTCCTGCTAAGAAAGTTGCTTCTCCGTTCAAATCAGTTAGTGAATAATTTTTTGCTTGGTAGAGTTCAACTATTCCATCATTTTCTTTATACTTTAGCATTACTTTTGCATTAAGTACAGCTTCTCCATCTTGATCAATTACTTTTACTTTTACTTTTCCAGCGTTTAATGTTGTTATTTTTTCAAGTGCGATTATAAAATTAATATCTCCTGCTAGAACTTGAGTTACTTCTTTTGGGAAATATCCCCCATTTAAATCTCCAAGTTTTTTTGCTGCAAAATTATAAGTTCCTAAATCATTAAATGAGAAAGTTACATTTCCACTTGTATCAGTTGCACTTGAAGAGATTTCTACCCCTCTTGAATCTTTTAGATTTACTATTGCGCCAGTAATTATTGAGTTCGTTGCAACATCAACTACTCTTACACTTACTTTTGCTTTAATTGTTTTTGAAACATTAACAACTATTTCTGCAGGCCCGTTCACGGTTACATTTTGTGAAACTAAACCGTATTTGTTTGAAGGATCACTAACTGAAACAACATAACTATCTGGTTGTACTGCTAAACTTGCTTCTGAAGCAGTTTTTGTTTCAGTTTGGTATTCATTTTTTCCATTAATTTTAATTTTAAAACTAGTATCGTTTACTGGATATTCTCCTGCTCGAATTTTTATTTTTAAAGTTGAAGTAGGTTGTTCTGCCACTTCTAAAAATAAATCAAATAATGTTGAAGTAACTTTGTAAGATTTTTCTTTGTATTTTGAACTATGGGGAGTTGCAAGTAAACTACATCCAACTGGTTCAGTAATACTTATTGGATTTGATCCGTCATAAGTTGCATTAGAAGGATTTGGTATAAGCGAAGAATTTTCACAAGAAAAAGAAAGAGGAACACTATCTCGAACGCTTACCCCTGAAGCTAATTTAATAAAAATTTGTTTTACTTGTGGATTTGGTTGTATTACTGGAGCACTTAACGTAATTTTTTCATTTAAATTTGATCCTACATCAAATGTGTTATGGTAGTATCCTTTACTTACATTAATATCAATTACTAATTGTTGTCCGCTTTTTAGTTCATTAAAAACAGCTACTCCATCAGCATCTGTTCGAACATTAAAATCCTTTATTGTTTTTCCATTTTCTTCAATGCTTGCAAAAATTAGTGTATCAAATACTGGTTTCCCATTTTGAGTTACAACTGAGAAAGTTGCATCATACATTTGATTTGAACTTAGTAGTAAGAATACTCCAAAAACTAGTACTAAAAATAAAACAATTAAAAATAATAAAAAGCTTGGAATAACAGAGTCAACAGCATCAATTACTCCGTTAACTGGGATTTTTGTGTCAACTTTATCCCAAAATCCGTACCATTTCTCTTCAAGAGAATAGTAAAAATCTTTCAATCCTTCAAGAACCATACAAACACTAACCCAATAATAAAAGACTGCTTTTGAAGTATTTAAACTTTTAATTTAATTATTTTTTCTCTCAAATTATTAAATATGTCCAGGAAATTGAGTTAATCATTAATTTTATTTTCATCTTGCTGAAATACAACTATTGTCTTTCGCATTTATATTTGAAATTAATTCTTCTCTTAGACCAGTGTTATTCCAGTAGTATTCTCCACCGATTACACAAACTTTTTCAGCTTTAACATCAT
>CAZOCW010000025.1:0-7110 GCA_964578405.1 uncultured archaeon
TTCGGCCTGTCAAAGAGGTTTTAATTGATGGAGAACACACTGCTGCTAAAAGACGCCCAGGGCTTATTGGAAGAGATAGAAGAAAATTTGTTAAAAGTGGATATGCAAAGTCAAAAATGCCTAATGCACTAAAAACTGCTATTCTTGCACAAGAGGTTTGGAGAGATTTTCAAAAAGCAAACCTGCCTGTCCCTTCTTACTCAAAAATTGATTTAAGGACTGCAAGTCCAACTTTTATGACTAGGTTTATGGAAAATATGAAAATAAAATATGGCCCTCTTATTGATGGACATAAACAGGGCACTCCTAAAAAAGAGGTATTTGAACGAGTGAGGAAAGACCCAGAACTTGTGAAAAAACTTGCACAAGATTTTGCCACAATTTACAATTTAGGATATACTTCTGAACTACTTGATTTTTGGCACTTTTACGAAAAAGGTGGAAAGTTAGACAGAGTAATAATTGATTTTGAATCATTTGAGAGAATTATCCCCACCAAAGATGTAAATCACCCTCTTGAGGAATACCAAGCATTGTGTGCACAAGATAACATCAACATGTTAAGTAAGGCTCTTGGAGAAAAAGCTGAGCTATTTGGAAAAACAGTTATTGAAAATATTCGCGATCCGGCTTTGAAAACATTTTTTATTAACAAGTTTATTTGGAGCAGAATTGATAATCGAAGAGTTAAATTAAACCTAAAATAAACGGAAGTAATTAGTTATGCATAAAGTAAAAACACCCTTGGCAAAAATTCCTGCAAAAAGAATTGCTTGGGGAGAGAGCGCGGATGTATTTTTACTACCCAAAAGTAGAGCAAAAAGAAGAGGAAGAGTTTTACGAGTGGAGAGAAGAGCTTGGGGGAACAAACAAAAACTGGATTCATTTGCTGGGGAAAGACATTTTGCAATAATGCAATTAGCAAAAAAATTCTTCCCTGAGAATTTAATCAACATAACCCACTTTGAGTTTAAGCACGCACCAAGATACTATTCTACATACTGCCCAGCACCTAAAGGACTTGAAAGAGAATTCGCACAAATACGACACACTATTCGTGATGCGCATGCAAAAAAAGTTAGCACAGAGAAAGCTAAAGCAGAAATTTTAAAATTTGATCAAAAAATGCAAAAAATGTTTCCTGAACTAATTCAAACAGCGCATAAATTAGAACTGGCTGGATTTAGAGTGCCCCACCCGGAACTGAATTTTACAATCAAAAATGGAAAAATTGTTTTTTATGAAGTAGAACTAAGACAACTAAATTTTGACATTTTAATTAATGATTTAAGTGCGGAAATTATCAGAAGAGCAAGAACCTCAAAAACTAATGCAAAACAATTAGGCATTGAAACTATTACTACCGCTCTTCCCTTTGTTTCAAATAGGGTTAACCCTGAAACATACCTTTTAAGTGGAGAGGCAAATGATGCGATTCAACACACCCTAACAGTAATGCTTGGTCAAAAAATTATTTCTACGGAAGATCAACAAGTTCGAAATATTCTTCGAACATTAACTCAAGGAATACCTCGAAAGGATCTACCGGCTTACATTAGAACTATTAAAAGAATATTAAGTACGGGGAAATAGATTTTTCCTTTGGATAAATACTATTGATGTGAGGAAATAGCATGAAAATTAAACAAAAAGGATTAGCACTTGATATTGATGAGACTCTCTCTCGCACGAATGGACATTGGTTCAAAACGTTAGTTAAGAAATTTGGAAATCCTGAAAACCTTACTGTTGAAGAGATTGTTAAGAAATATCGCTATACTAAAAATGTCCCTTATTGGCAGACAAAAGAAGCTCATGCTTGGATGGAGGAACAGAGACACTCAAATGATATGCAAAGAGAACTTCCTTTAATTGAAAATGCAAATCACACTGTTGAAAAAATTAATAAAATTATTCCAATCTCCGCGTACCTTACTGTTAGACCGGATACAGTTATTGAAGGAACAAAAGATTGGTTACTTCAACATAACTTTCCTTTGGCCCCAATTATTTGTCGCCCAAAAAATGTGGAATTCACGCAAGGAAATAAATGGAAAGCAAATTTACTAAACAAACTTTATCCAAAAATTTTAGGAATAATTGATGATAATCCGGAACTACTTGAACACTTACCAAAAGAATACAAAGGAACTGTATTTGTTTATGGACTTGAGAAAGTAGAAACTAAAATTAATGCAATCCCTTGCAAGGATTGGAACACCGTACTTAAAGAAATAGAAAAAAAATTTAAGAAATAAAGTTTTTCCTTTGGATAAATAGTATTTATAACAGAAAATTAAACAAACCCAATACAAAAATTATTGTTCCACATATATATTGTTTTTCAAAATCTTATTTATCTCATTAAACTGATTAACATCTTTTATAAAAAACTCCATGTACCCTTGGCTTGTAAATTCATTCCCAATAAAGGTAACTCCGCGTGATTCATAACTTGCAAACCCATTAACTCGCGCAATGGACTTTGGAATAAATAATTTACCTTTTTTATTAAAATAAATTGAACTAATAGAGTTTGATAAAGGAGAGTTTTTTGACAAAACATCATTCTCAATCAAGTAATCATTTAATTCCTTAGTAGGCGTAAGGAAATAATTAAGAGTCTCTACTTCTGGCTCCTCTTTTCCTAGAAATGAATCAAGCATGAAAAAAGGAAGCACTAAAATATACTCAGGTTCATTAAAAATACTAGAAGTTCCTTTGTTTAATAACTGTGCACCAAAATTCTTTTCCAAATACGCCCCATAAGGGGTTTTTTCATAAAAAGTAAAAAATGGAAAAGAACTTTTTAGTTTTGGAAAATTGTGCTTTATGTATGGTTGAACAAGAAGGTGTACTTCAGAAGAGTTTGATAAAATATACTTTAAAATCTCTTTTGAATGCGGCCAAATTTCTTCCATCCTTACTGCATAAGTAAATCCATAATTAAGAGAATCACTAACTGTTAGCGCTTTGTAATACCAGGAAGAATCACTTGAATTCAAATTGTAATCTTTTGCATACACTAAAAATGGTTTTTTTCCATCAATTGGCACGGATACAAAAAAATCTGATTTTTTTTCTGAGTTACTCTTAAAATAAAAAACCCAATCATCAAATTGTTTAATTGTTTTCTCAGAAACTAATGTATAATCTTCTTCAGATTCAAAAGCAAATGCATTTTCACGCGCTTTTTTTTCAGCAACTTCCCTAGAACTTATTTCTTCCTGAGCGGACACAAAAAAACCCCCTAATAAAACTACAATTAAAAGCAATGCTAACCTACTAAACACACTAGTTTTCATTAAATAACAACCAAAAGTATTAGCGTTTTATTGTATATAAGTATTTTGGATTAACCCCCTAACTTATTTTTTTCTAACCAATAGATTTGTAAAATTTTTTAAAACAAAAATAGGAATACAACTTCACAAAATAAAGTTTGATACATAATACTTTTTCAGCGGAGCAAGCAATTTTCTTTGTACTTTTCAAGTTTACTCTTAACTTCACTGGGAGTAGCTTTAAGCCCGTACCCTTCAACCATTTCTTTTGAAATATCTTCAATTGTCATAGTACCCTTAAAGAGAGCACTCTTTAGTTTTGTATTTTGTGCAATTGCTTTGAAAATGAAACTTTCCAAATCCTTGGATTGATGTTTAGCCATAACTTAAGCTTTATTAGATAAAAATAAATAAACCCCTTAGGAAATAGAGTTTTTCCTTTGGATAAAAAGAATTCACTAAGAAAATAACTCAAATACCAGGACACTTTTTTTGCTGAAGCAAAAGATTAAATTGAAAAGAAGAGTTAATTGTTTTATGCAAGCACAAAAAGGAAACACAACTTTTGTAAGAAATTTAGTTGATTTAAGTAAATCAGAATTAAATGCTCTTGCACAGCAAAAAAAAAGAAAACCAGTTTTAGTACTAACTCACCCCTATTATGGAGTTTCGATTAACCCTGGTTTTGAAAATTATTTTAAGTTAGGAAAACACCTTGGACGCACCATAATTATTCTTGAAGAACATCAAGAAATTAGAAACTTACAAAAAAAGCTAATGGCGTTAAATGTAAAGTCTAGCGATAAGGTTTTTATCGCTTCAACCACTCTTGGAAATCCTACTCCCACAATGGGGTGGCAGAAATTTTTTGCAAAGCTTGACGCTTTGAAAACAAAAAAAATTGTTGTCGGAGGAAGAGAGTTAGCCAAAGGAACTTTGCAAGAAGCAATTAAAGAACATGAACACCACCATTCAAATGCAGAATACAGCAAAGAATTTGGAAGATATATTGACGGCAAGAATATAACTTATGAATCAAAGGACCACGCAATCGCTGCAAGACATGGTTTAAGTTACGAACGAACAGGAATACGCGCCGCAAGAATGAATGCTGGAAGGACTTATGAGCACTGTGCAGGGGGCGCTTGGGCCAAACTTAAAACTCGTGGAAAGTATAAGGTAAAAATACTTCAAAGACAATTTTCTAAAGGACGTTACTAGAGAAACAAACTATTTCTTTAAGAAAAACTCTATTGTTATGTTTTAAATCACTACATAACATGGCTTTGGCCTGGATTGCCCCCAAAAACAGCTTTTTTATCCCACTTCTTTTTTCACAATCTTCGCGATAAATACACACAATATATAGGACACTTTGTACCCTGAACTTGAAATTGAATTAAAAAATACCCCTAAAATGGGTGGCCAAAATAGCCTGCTCCGCGACCACAGGGTTTGATCCGCGGGTTGCCAGATATAGCCCTCAGCCCTCGTTCACTCTCATTCTCGGCCACCCTTTTTCCCTAGCCAGCCAAAATCCTTATTTTTACCCCACAATCCCTTTGAATGAAAAAAGAATGAAAGTTATTACATAAGAATAAGTAATTAGAGCCACCCCAGCCAATAGCTTTGCTCCGCAAAGCGTTTACCCTAGCCCTGTGGCAAACTCTTTTTCCGACCCCACAGAAATCTTTATACATAACAATTAATGCCACCTTTGAAATTCATGCCACTTTTGAGAAGGGTGGCACACTTCCACTAATAAATTATTGAACCCTTATTTGAGAAAATACCCAAATAATGTGAAGGAATTTCGCAGGATAAGGGAGATTATGTTGCGTCCTGAGTGTCAAAATTTGAGCCATTTTGAAGAGGAAAAAGTCCAAAGTGCGTCAAATCGCCAAAATAAGCACTTTTAGCAAAATGAAGGATAATTTTATGTGTTTTTCTGGCAAAATATTTTTCAAATTAAAATAAAAATTTCTTCCCATGGCCGAGTACCGGAAGTACGCGAAGAGAATTAAACAAAGTGAGTTTTAGTTATGTATCAATCGTGGTGTCGGCGGCTGTCCCACCACCTGATTTTGTTTCTCTTTGAAGTTTAAAGTTTCCTTGTTTCTTCTCCAACCATTCAAAAGAAGAACCTCTTTCAGACACCAACCCCTCTTGACTTGGATCATGGTGGGCAACAATATGTTCTTGATTCCCAGAATAGGCATTAAGAATATCTTCTTGAGTCCATTTCTTCTTAGCTAACCGATCATTCATCTTATCCCGCAAAGCACAAATCTGGAGCAATCCTTCTTTACCCAAATGTTTGTTTGACTCAAATAGTTCCAACCCTTTACACCACAAGTCAAAATCCTTTCCTTTAGTTGTCCTAAAATTAGCCCCCTTAAAGTACTCTCTTGTAGCTTGGGCTTCTTGAATGCTGTTAGTGTAAAAGTAAGCCGCTGGCTTTGCATAAGGAGTTTTCCTATTTTGAACGTAAATCCTTCCAAAACCAAGGGTTTCCTTAATTTCTTCTAAAACCTTTAGATTATCCAAACAATTAGTAATTCTAAAAGTGATTCTTACTCTGAACAAATAGGGATTTGAAATTTTATTAACCCTGGTAGTTAGCCTTGGTTTCCTGTCAACGTACCTCTGAACAGCGAGACAAAAGCAACCTTCCCCCTCAACGAACCCCAAAATGTAATCTTTTGAAAGCATTTAGAAACTCTGATTTTGTTATTTAAAAATAGATTAGTGAGTGTTTTGCCGGAGCTAAGAAAAGTGAGTGTTAAAAAATTTTTTCTTAGCCCCAGTAAAATATGTCCAAGTAATAGTGTTTTAACTTTTTTTAGGTTGAGATAAAACTAGCCCGGGGATGAGAGTTTTCTCATGACCATACGCATAGGGTTCTACTTTTCCAAAATATTTTGAACAAAATTCAACAAGCGTAGGAATTGGTATTCTCGCATCAACTTGGTTTACAATAAAAACCCCATTTGGTTTTAGAATTCTCGCAACCTCTTTAAGGACATGCTCGCTTCCTTCATATTTTCCTGAACTGTGAAAAAGATCAAGTCCCCTATATCCCCCAAGAACAAATCTGCTTGTAGTAACACAATCAAATTCCCCCCCTCTAAAAGGAAGTTTTTTCATCGCATCCCCTTCCACCACTTCCCTAACTCCCATTGCACGAGATACCTCACATAGTTTACGATCAAATTCAAAATTCACCGCACGCGCACCCCTTTCTTGTAAAAACCTAGATAAGATTCCTGTTGCACCCGCAATGTCAAGAAAAGATTTCCCTCTTGGTTTTCCAACTTTTTTAACTATTTGTTCCACTAAACCATGGTAAATAGTCAAAGTTCTTCCCGCAGGAGAGAAAGAATCAACAACAAGATTTCTTTTTTTTTTTTTATCTAGAGCAGTTTTTGAGATCCCTTTCTTCGCATCAAACTTTTCAAGTGCTTTATGAACCTCAGATTTTAATAGAGCCATAATTAACTTAACTCAAAAGAACTACTTTAATCTTTCCTCAAAAGAAATTGGCTCACGATAAAGTGAACCAATCCAAAAAATAGACTTTACATTCCAAAGAATTTTAGTACACCGTATACTATTACTCCTGGCCAGAAAACGGATTTAATTATTCCAATTATTATTCCCCAAAAGTCAGGTGCTGTTGTAATAAAGTAAACTAGTGCTCCTAAAAATCCAAGCCCGTACATTGCCCCTCCGCATCCAGGCCCAGTAGAGCAACTCTTAGTAGAGCATTGTATTTCGCCCTCGTCACACCCTTTATCTATTTTAGCACCAATTGCTTTTCCAATTG
>CAZOCW010000025.1:7120-9430 GCA_964578405.1 uncultured archaeon
CCACATGGACTCCATGCCCAAACCCCCGATGGAAGTAGATATTCAATAAAAATTCAATTTGTTAACAAAGAAGCAGCTTATGTAATTGAACCCCTTGCCAGAGCACCAAAATTAACAAAAGAAGGAACTGCAGACATCATTAAGAAGCTTAGAAAAAGAATAGATGAATGGGCAGAAGAACAGAAAGGGTTTTTCCAACAAAACGGGTACAAATTCTAGGGCTTTTTAAAAAGTGAGTCTTACTTTAAAGTCATCTCAACCACGTAAAAATCAAGCATTTGTTCAACTTCTTTTTTAGTAAGTCCAAGTACTTTTGGAGCACTAAGTGAAGATTGGATTTCTTGTAGTTTGTGAACTTTAACCTTGAACCCTAAGTTAGAGAAGAATTTCTTTGCGTGTGTTAGATTTCGAAAAGCGTTCTTTGAAACATCCATCCCTATTCTAGACTTAATATTTTTTAAATCCCTCTTAGGCAGTAACTTAATTAGAGTTATGTCGCAAGTAATCCAAACCCCACCAAATTCTTCCAAAAGTGAGTGAATGTTTTTTGCAACTTTAGTTTTCTCCTTAAATGAAAGGTACCTTAGTAATCCTTCGTGAGTAATAACTAAGGGTTTGTTTTTGTCAAAGTGCTTGGCAGCCCTATCCAACTCTTTCTTACTTAACGCATTTGCTTCTTCCAAGAACAAGTTTTGTGAAAGTTTAGGAAAAATGGTTTTGTACATTTTCTTCTTTAGTTCAACCAAATTTGAAAGATCCGTTTCAACGTAAGTAATTCCTTGTTTAGAAAACAAGTATCCACGAGGGAGTAATCCACAAGCGAGTTCAAGAATTTGAGCAGGGTTATGTCGAAGTACTATTTTGTTAATCAATTTATATCTCGCTTCAACAGTAACAGTTAGTTTTGAACCAATTGGATAAGAAACAAAACCCTTTTGTTTAGAAAGTTCCTTTCCGAGCCACTTTGCAATCTTTTTTGCAAAAGGAATATCACTCACTCCTCTTGCCCGAGCAACCGAGTAAGCAGTTGGAGCAACTTTAATGTGAGATTTTTTAGGCATAATAGGAAGATACATTCAAAAGTATTAAGACTAAATTTATTTAGTTTTTCTAATTGGTTTTCCTCTTTGAGATTTTAGAGTTTTTTGAAGTTCTTTAGTTTTATTAGCAAATATTACTGGCCCATCCCCGTATTGAACTAACCCTTTGCCAGAATGAATAAAAGGCAATAATTCTTTTCTTCGTTTAATTTCTTTTAACGCTTCACTTCGCTTAGGATCCTTTCTAATTTCAAGCAAAGTTTTTAATCGTCTAGCGCGTTTTGAAAAAAGTAAATTAACCCCTTTTGGCACAATTGCACGTTTCATAACAAAATAACTCCTTTGAAAAATAAAAGCTTAACTATAAAATATGTCCAGGATTTAGAGAGTTTATGAAAGTTTTTTCTCAAAGAAAATTACATTAAGATCCGTTCTTTCCATTTGGGCATCCCCAATTCGTTTGTATCCCAAATTTGAATAAAACGTCGAAGGCAATAACTCAGTTTCATATTCATTTAATCGAATACTTTTTGCACCTTTCTTAATAGCCATTTTTTCAGCAAAAAGCATTAACTCTTTCTTTAACTCACTTTTATTTAGAGTAGGATCAACAAACAACCAATCAATGTAAATTGGAGAACTATCCTTCATCTCCCACTGAACTCCAGCATACGATGCATTTTCATTAAGTAAAGTAACTACTCCAATTACTTTCCCCTCTTGTAATGCAATAAACTCTTCCCCATTACTTATCTTGTCAAGTAATTGCGTTCTCCCAGGCAATTGACTTAAACTCATATCCCCAATTGCTTTCTTTAGCCCAGCATCCCAGCGCGCATTAATGAAAGCAACTACTGCTTCAGCGTCATTTATTGTTGCATTTTTTATATCCATAAAAAAAACCTTTTGTCTTTAATCAATAAGTATATTGTGAAGAACTGCTTATTAACAATCCCTTACTTTTCAAATCGAAGCACCATTAAAATATGTCCAAGAAATTGTAAATTTTATTGTTTTGCTTTTCTTAAAACAAGAACGCAAGGATGGTGTAAATCAGATAGATCATTAATACCAAGCCGAGAAGCAGATCTTAGTGATTGTGGAAAATACCAAGGTAGTTCTCGAACATAATGTTCAAAATCTGCTTTTCTTCCTTCACGCGTACTTCTTTTTTGTATATACTCTGAAGGAGAAGACTTCATTTCTTTTTCAGTGAGTTTTCTTATTACCCCTTTCATACCCATGCTTTTTGCAACATCTAAAACATCAT
>CAZOCW010000026.1:0-9333 GCA_964578405.1 uncultured archaeon
AGTTTTATATATTCAAAAAATATTATTTATTAAGTGGTTTTATTGGGTCAAACGAGAGCTGAAATGCAAGCAAGCATGGATCGGATGAATGCGCGGGGAGATGCAGCTCTTTTTGAAGCTGCTTTGGTAAATGGAAAATTGTCTTTATTTAATGCCAAAAAAATAGTATTGTTTACGCTTTTAGTCCCTTTTTGTTTTATCATGTTAGTTTTTGCACTTTTGGCTTTAGAATTAGTTTTTCTAAAAGGTATTGGGGTTTATTTAGTTCCTGGTTTAGTGGCGTTAGTAATTTCTCTAGTTGTTCCTTTTTTGTTTTTCTATGAGGACAAAAGAATATTGAAAGAAGCTAGAAGAAGAAACCAATTTGTGGGCACGGCAAATATAAGGTGGCTTATCTCAGCATCTTTATTTATTTGTATAATTATTTTATCTTTAGTTGTTGTATATCTTTTGGTGACAACTGGAAACAATTTTGTTGCATTGGGTTCATTAGTAAGTAATTAATATAGTTTGTAATCTACTTTAGGGTAATTAATAAACTCCCATATGCCACTGTCTTACAGGTTGTTTTAACCTTTGCTTGGCCTCAGCATTTTAATTTAATTTAAGTCTTTTATTAAATATTAATCCTACTATTATCCTACTAGGTAGGACCTAAAAGCATATTATTATAACTATTTAAGTAGTATTCTAATTATGAAAACAAAGATTTCCATCACGTTAGATTTTGCTTTAATTAAGAATCTAAATGATATGGTTGATGGATTAAACATTAGAAATAGGTCCCAAGCAATTGAGTATTTAATAAAAAAATCAATTGATAATAAAAAAATTGCAGTTATTCTTTGTGGTGGAGATTCATTAAAAACAGAAAATGGGGTTTATCGTATTTGTGCCCCTTTCCTTGGCACTACAGTTATTGAGTATAACATTAAAGGGTTAAGAAAAAATGGGTTTGGGAAGATTTACATTGCAGGAAATAAACACGCGCTTATTGAAGTTTTCAAATTAATAGGTAATGGAGAAGCTTATGGGGTTTCTGTAGAGTATATGGAAGATGACGTTTCAGCAAAAGGCTCAATGAATACTCTTTCTCATGTAAAAAAGATAAATCAAACATTCCTAGTTGCCTCAGGGGATATAATTTTTGGGGAAACTAATGTAATGTCAGTTTGGAATGCGCATGTGATGTACAAAGGAATTGCAACTCTCCACGTTCAAGCTACAACAAATGAAGTAGAGAAAATGGGGGTTGTTACTCTTGAAGGAAATTTAATTAAAGAATATGTTGAAAAACCAGGGAATAAATCTTCATTAATTCACTATAGTGGATTTTTCATTGCAGAACCAGAGTTTTTTAATCAAACAGGGGCAAGTTTTGAATTTGATATATTCCCTAGATTAGCAAAAAAAGGTTTATTGTATGCTTATCCTACTTCTGAAGTGATATATCATTTCCATACCCAAAAAGAACTTAATAAGATTGAAAAGATTCTAAAGAAATAACAATTAATTTATTTTTAATATTAAGTTTTAACAAAATTTTTAATCGAGTTGAATGCTGATGGTTAAAAAAAGAAAAAAAAGGGTTAAATCTAGTACTTTATCAAAAAATAATGTTTACAAAAATATTTTTATTTTACAAAAAGAATGGGGTAGAAAATTAATTAAAAAATACGTTAAACAGTCAGTTGTTGGCAATAAAATCCCATTATTTCCTATTTCAAAAATTGAAATACATCCTTCAGGGACTTGTAATTTTAATTGTAAATTTTGTTACGGAAATTTATTGGCTCCAAAAGAGCGGGCAAATCTTTCTGCAAAAAATGTTAAAATAATGCTTGATGATATAAAAGAAAACCTTCCTAATGAAAATCCTCTTATAATTCTTTCAGGATTATATTCTGAACCACTAGCCAATCCTGAGATTAAAGAAATAATTCAAACAATTGGGGATCATAATTTTAGACTAGGGCTTTACACCAATGGAGTTCTTTTTGATAATGGCTTAATTGAATCAGTTTTACAAGTTGCAAAAAGTGCAAAAAGTGATTTGCCAAGTTATGTTTCGTTTAATGTTACTGGTGCAATTACAAATAATTGTTTTGAAAAGCAAATTAAAGTAATTTCTGCTTTTTCTAAAGCAAAGAAAAAAGCCAAATTAGATTCTGATTTGTTTTTAATAAATGCTCCAGTATTGGTCGAGGATTTGAGTAAAAACGGTCTTAAATCTTTGGAAATAATTATTAAAACTTTAAAGAAAGCAGGTGCTGAAAACATACGACTTTCTATGCCTTGGGAGCAATTGAGTTTAGATTCAACCAAAGGTTTGTCTAATCACAAATTAATTGGCATTGGTGCACTAAAAAAGATTGCAAAGAAATTTAATCAAGTTTATGTTAGAGAAACTGTTGAGCAAGGGAATCATAATGGGTGTTATGCACTTGCTCGATCAGTAGTAATTAGTCCTGAAGGATTAATTTTTGCTTGTCCAGAAACTTGCACTCCTTTGTTAAAAGATAAGTTCTCTTATGGGTCAATATTAAATGATAAAATTTCAACTCTTTGGCATGGCGCAAGGCATGAAGAGTTATTCAAAAAACTTGTTCCAAAAAATGAGCATTGTAAGTGTTGCCCAATTAATAATAAGTTCAACTTGTTTTGTTCAAGTTGTGTTGAATGAAATTAATTGTTGGCACTTTAATACAAATAGTGCACATTGAATGGCAAAGTAAATACTTTGCTTTTTATGCAACTTTTCTTCTTTGTTCAATCTCTAATCTATTCCTTTCGCGCATTTTTTGTCTTTCTCTAATTTGTGCAAGCGTAGGTTGTCCTGTGGGAGTTGTTTCTGCGAAAATATCAAATCTTTTATTCATTAAAGAATCTCGTCCTCTTTGAGTAGGGACTAATTTGCCTGCTTCATTTACTCTCGCAAGCCCTCTTTGAACTAAATTACTTCCTTTTGCAACTGGGGTGTTTTTATTTTTCTTTAACCAAAGTGTATCACGTAGTCTTTGTAATCTCTGTGTTCCTGCAACAGTTGGAACTATTTGTCCAGTTTCAGTTACTCTTGCAAGTCCAAGTTGAACAGATCTAGTTTTGTGTTGTGCTGGGAATTTTCTCAATAAATTCCTTTCTCCTTGTGCAGCTTTATTTGCGGCTCTTATTCGAAGTCGGTACCTCAAACTTGGTTTCATCATGAGCATCATGCCTGGATTCACATACATCACCTTATACAAATAACTTTAGGATATATTTAAATTTAATTGAGCCGTGGTTTTAGTTTACTGCATGTAAATTACTTCAACAAACTTCTTCCCTGTCTCATTATTGGTCTTCCATCAACAATGATCGTTGGTTTTACAAGTATTGCATCGTGGTGTTCTCCATCTTTTTGTTCCCATTTAGCCCCAGTCCATTCTCCGTAAGGATCTCCAAATGCAATGTGTACTCCGGGTATTTTTTCATCAATTAAAACATTTCCTTGTAATTTTTTAATAGTAACATTTGTTCCTAGTCCGAGTTCTCCAACTCTATCACAGTTTTTACTTTTTTGCATCATTTGAATAAATTTTTGTCGCATTCCCTCATTTGCGCAAGTAACACTATTGATTACAACTTTTCCATCTCTAATTTGTGCTCTAATTGGGGCATGTCCAGTTTTTCCAATTATATTCATGAATCCATCAATTACAACAGTTCCATTTACTCTTAGGGGGGCAGTGTAAACTTCTCCCGCAGGCATATTGCCCCAAGCATCTTTAGTTATTCTTCCATCTTCTGCCAACCATTTCATTCTTGGGCTTAAAGTGAAAGTTAAATTTGTTCCTGCAGCAGTCATTACTTTTATTTCTCTTGATCCTTGTACTGCTTGCATTGTTTTTTTAGTAAATTGTCTTGTAATAAATGCCTCCCTTGCAGTTGCAGCAATTGTTCTCATTGAAGCGGATCCTTCTACTCCATAATTTAGTGCAAGTGTTGTTCCTCTTTTGGTTTTCATTCTTGCTTCAGCTTTATCCGTGAACACATCGGAGAATGCATCAAATTGATTCTTTTTTCCACCAGTTAAAAATACTGTGACGTGGGAACCCGCCATTTTTGTTAAAGTTTCTTTACCTCTTCCAATAGTGTCCGGGTTAGTTCCAATTAATCCTAAGGATTGAGTCTTAATCCCTCTTCTTGCAAATTCTCTTTCAACTGCTCTTCCAGCAACAGCATTTCTTTTATCATAAACAACCGCGGCAGTTTTTGGCCTTAAACCTGAAACTTGTGTGGTAGTTAATTGTTTTACAATTCTATTAGCTGCAAATAAATTAGGTCTAGTTTGAGCAATTCGTTCTTGTCTTGCTCTTAATTGCATTACTTGTGCTCTTCTGCTTGCAAGTCCCATATATTAGTTACGATTTGGGAGAATAAAAAACTAAGTTTAGGGGGATTTATTGAAGTTTTGTCAAGTCTTTAGGTTTTACATATTTGTTTATGTGCCCTTGGCAGTTCTTTGATCCACATTTGCATTCAAAGTCCCATCGTTTATCCCAAAAGAATCCAGTTCCTTTTTCTTCTGGATCAAGTTCGTTATAAGTGAAAGTTAATTCTTCGTCTTTCTTTACAGGTTTTATTGTAATAATATTCAAATCATCATCAACCATACAATTTGGTTCGCATGAGTGATTAGCACAAATAGCATCCGTTTTTGAGGCAACCCACTTGTCTTCGTGTCCTTCTCCAACACAAATAACATGGCAAACCATGTCTTGCGGAACTTGTGAGTAAGTAATTACTTCTCCTTCAAATTTTTGAACAATCGTGCCGATAGGGAGATCTTTTGCTGCAAAAAGAGCTTTTCCGTAAGAAATTTCAACTACTTTTGAGGGGTATTTATTTGCAGTCATAAAATCAATTTCTTTATTGTTTACTTAATTAGTCTTCCTCATCGTATGAATCGTAATCAACTAAAAGTTCTTCATCCTTTTTAATCTTCCTTAGGGTAATAAAATTTCCATCCTCGTCAATTCTTTTAATATTTGGTTTTTTTGAGTGATTTGAATAAAATGAAACTCCCATTCCGCTTATTCCACATTCAGGTACCCACCCATTTCCTTTTTTATCAAACCAAAAAAAATCATCCAAAAGTTTATGGTTTTCTTTATGCATTTTCCCAAATTCTTTTTTATTAATTTTAACCCATTTTGGTCTTGCTTCTGCAATAAATGGATCAATTCCTTTAGGTATTTCTTTTATTGCAAATATTCCAATTCCGTGTACTTTTGATCTTTTTAATCTGCAGTATGTTTGCTTAATCCTGTTAATTATTTTCTTTTTTGCATGGTGCATAAAATTCACAAGTTATTTTTTTAACAATTTGGTTTTAGTTAAGTGTTCAAGTAATTTTCCGCGTTGTTCTTTTTGAACAATGTATCCTACACATTTTTTAGATCCGCATAAGCAGGGATGTTGGTAAGGATTTTTTTCATCAAAATCAAATCCATAATCGCAAGAAAGTTCTTCATCAGGTTTAATACTTTTTAATGCATAAACCCAAATTTGTTTTCCTTCCACTTCAAATTCACAATTTGGATCACAGGAATGATTAATGTATTTTGAATAATTTTCTTCAATATCTCCATCAATATCGTTTTCTTCATCAACTTCCATAATATAAGTTGCGCCTTTAGAAGGATCTTTTTTAGATAATTTAATGGAGTGTTCTTCTCTTTTTGTTCCTTCTTCTTTACTAATGAGCTCGCCCTTGTATTCAATTATTTTAGTTCCTTTCGAAATAGGTCTTAAGGCAAATACTCCTTTGTTGTGGATTTTTGATTCACACAAATAAACATATTCGTTAATTTCGTATGTTTTGTGTTCAGCTTTCATAATTAGTCCCTTTAGCTAAACAAATATCCTTCTGTGTGTAATTTATCTGAATCAGTGAACCATCTTACCCCAATATCAGTTCTGTAAAACATGTTTTGTATCATTACATTTTTTACTCTTGAATATGCTTGTTTTCTTGCTTCTTCAACAGTTATTCCTG
This sequence comes from uncultured archaeon, assembly GCA_964578405.1. Classification (GTDB taxonomy): domain Archaea; phylum Iainarchaeota; class Iainarchaeia; order Iainarchaeales; family JAAZKV01; genus JAAZKV01. The sequence continues at coordinate 6,038 of CAZOCW010000026.1, forward strand.
AGCCAGTGGCTACAAGTACGTATCCTGAGTCTCCAGCAATAGTCCAAACATCATTAACAAATTTAACGTCTCCTAAGTGTATTCCTTCATAATTTGGTTTTCTAAATAAAATTGAAAGATCGTGATAAATGAATGCTTCAGTTGGGTCATCAAAGGGAAATGGGGGTACAACAATTACCACTCCAATTTGGAATCCTTTCTTAGTTTTAATTTCAAATGTTTCTCCTCGAGCTAGTTTAAGTAAAGTGTCCCCAATTTCGCTAGTAATTCCTTCAATTTGTATACTTATTGTAGGGTAACCAAATCTGCATGTGAATTCAAGTGGGAAAATTCCTTTTGGATTTGCAATACAATTAATATCTACATATCCACAATAACCAGATTTAGCTAAATCGTCTCTTATTTTTAGTAAAGTACTTTTGAACAATTCATTTGGTTGTGACCAAAACATTAGTGTTCCCATTTCTCCAGTGTAAGGTCCTAAATCTCCTGGAAATAATTTTTTGTGTTCAAAATTAACATTTAATGGGTAAATAAAATCTTTTCCATTAAAGAAAGCCCCTACCGCAACTTCAACTCCTACAGCCATTTTTTGTAATTGGAATCTTCTTATTTTTTTTGCCCAAAGTTTTTTGTTTTGTTCAAGTATTTGAATTAAATCCTTCCCATCTTCTTCCTGTCCTAAAAAAAGAATTCCTTTTTGGTCTGAAGCAATATTTCCTGATGGTTTGAAAACATATCTGTCAGGAGTTTTTTTAATAAAATCAATTGCTGAATCAAAATCATTAAAATCCCAGTGGGGTAAAATTGTCATTCCTACTCTTTTCATTTCATTTTGAGCAAATTCTCGGTCTTCTTCAAGTTTATCCGTGTATTTGCTTCCCCCAATAACTAATTTTCCTTTTGCTCGCAGTGAATCAGCTTCTGAACCAAAACCTACATCATCAAACACAATTATGTCTGCCCAATCAACGTGATCTTCCCATTCTTCAACTTTATCAAGTAATCCATCATAAACTTCTTTGTCTTCATTTCTCTTAATGTAAACCTTAACTTCATGTCCTTCTTTTTTAATTTCCCAAGCTAAATCTCCACTCAAACTTTCCCAGGATACAAATAAGAATTTTTTTGGAGATGAATTAAGTTTTATTTTATTTTCTTTTCCATTTTTTGATTCAGTTCCGTTTAAAGAAGAATTTTCTTGCAAATGTGCGTCAATATCTTTTTCGTCCGCACTATTTTGATCGTCAGTTGCTGTTTCTGGTTTGTTAAACATCTAGTTCACTTTAATAAATTTCAATCGAAGTATTTTTAATCCATGCACAAGTAACTTTTTTAAAAATTTTATTGAAAAATATTTATTTTTGGCGAAAGGAAAAGCCCTTTCGCCCTACAAAAAATAGTTTTTATATTAAATTAGCATTTCTTTGCAGCTTTTTTCTTAACAACTTTTTTCTTTGCAACCATTTTTATTTCACCCCTGAACTAAAAAATTAGTTCTACTGAGAATAACGCTGCATGTTGTATATAAACATTAGTATTTTTTGTTAAAAAATTTTTAATAAAATTATTTTGTAAAATAATGCAGTTTATAAATAAAATATTATTTTTATTTTAAAATTAATTTCGTTTATAAAAAATAGATGTCGAGAGCGTTAGCCCTCAACAAATTAAGTTTAAGTTATTTATTGACAGCAGCAACATCCGCCACTTTTTTTAGCTGTTTTAGCTTTTGGTTTTGCTTTACTTTTTGGAGCCATTTAATTTTTCACCTCGCAATTGTATGATTAGTAATTTTGGTCTTTAAAGTATTTAATCCTGTCTGTTTAAGCAGGATTAAAATTTAAGTAACTCTAATTTCATCTAAACTGGAATTTGTTACTGTCAAAACCCTGAAAGGCTCATTTTCCTTCTTGAGCAGACTTTTTATTTGTTTCTGGTTAATTATTAGTCATGGGTTTGTTTGATTTTTTAAAGAAAAACAAAGAATCTCCTTCTTCTGAAGAGGATAAAATTCTTGATGGCGCTGAAGATTCTTCCGTGCTTATACCAAATCATGCAAAAAATGGGGTAAAATCCGAAGAAGTTAATGAAGTGTTTTTGCAAAAGGTAAAACAATCTAACAAGTTTAAGGTTTCAGGGGTGTATGATACCGGATCCCTTACAATGGTTATGGGTTTTGTTGAGAGTGGAAAATTAAAGAAAAAAATGAAATCAAAAATAATGGGTAAAGAAGTAGTAATTATAGATTTGAAAGTTGGTTCAAACTCAGTTGAAGAGTTACTTGTTAGTGAAGAAGGTTCAATTTTTATTAAATCAAAAGATACTCCTTTAGTAAAATATGGGGATATTTTAGAGTTTAAATAAAGGGGTTTAATTAGCTGAATCTAATTATTTTAGCCCTAACACGCAGTATTTAATAACTAACGAAATCTATTTTTTTTATTCAAAAGCAAAGCTTTTGTTTTATTATTTTGCACGGGTTGGGGAGCGGTTAAACCCACCAGACTCAAAATCTGGTCGCTTAGTGCGTTCAACGGTTCGATTCCGTTCCCGTGCATCGGCCTTGTTAAGGCCGGCGAAAGTACTTTGATACTGTGTTGCAGTATCAAGAATACAAATTAGTACTTTATGCTCTTTTAGCAATTGCAGTTCGAATTTCTTCAATTCTTCGTAAAAGTTCTTCTTTTTCTTGAATAGTCATTTTGCTAATTCTTTTACCAACTTCTGAGTGTCTTGCTTTCCAGTTAAATTTTTCTCTTGCAAGTCGTTGTTCATATTTTATTGAACTTTCCCCAAGAATTCTTTTTGGTGCTTCAAATCGCTTAAGTTTCTTTACAGTGCGCATAGTAATATTAAATTTTTAATCTTATTAAACTTTTTGAAAGGGGTATTTTTTAAAAAGGTAGATATTTGGCTTTTTTTAATCTTGGAATTGATTTTACTAAAGGTATGTCTAAAATAGAGTATTTTCCGTAGTATACTTCTTCTATTTTGCGGTCTTTTAAAAAATTCTCTACTTTTAACATTCCTTTAAAATAAACAGCATCTTTGAAAAAAGCTCCTGGTTGGTCTTGGGATTTAATTCCTCTTTTTGCACGAACAGTGAGCCTAAATGCGGTATCATTATCAAAATAGTTTTGCATTTCTTTAAAAGTTTCATGAAAGCTTTTTCCTTGTGCTGTTTGAATAGCAATTAATCTGCCAGCGTACTCTCTAATTTGATTTTGAGAACTTACTCCTTTAAGTTTCTCAACACAAACTGCAAGTCCCTCTTCAGTCTCAATTGTTTCTCT
>CAZOCW010000027.1:0-8949 GCA_964578405.1 uncultured archaeon
TCCAACTACTGGGAAGTGGGTTCATGTTGTTGGTGTTTATGACGGTTCTTTGACGGGGGATACAAATAGAATAAAGTTATATGCTAATGGAGTTTTGCAAACATTATCAATGTACGGCGGAGCTATTCCAAGTAGCATTACTTCAAATAGTAATTTAAAAATTGGAAATGTGCAGTCCTTTTCTAGATACTGGGCAGGTTCAATTGAAGAAGTAGCTGCGTGGTCTCGTGCATTATCCCAAAATGAAGTTTCTGATTTGTACAATTCTCAAAAACCAATGTATGCAAATGGATTAGTTGGTTTGTGGCATTTGAATGATAAAAATTCTAGCGGGTATGTTTTGAATTCGAAGAGTGGGGTTAGGGATGCTATTTTGAATAATGGTGCGGATACAAATGCAATTGGTCTTTGGGATACTAATGCAGCTTATTTTAATGGAACCAATAGTTATATTCAAGTTCCAAATCCTTCTTCTGATTTGAATATTGCTGGGCCTTTAACAATTTCTACTTGGGTTTATCCAACTACTCTTACGGATATTACTAAATATCCTGGAATTGTGAATAAGGGTGCTTATGAATTGAATTCAGGATTTGAATTGCTTGCTATTAGATATAATGGTCTTAGTCGTTTAGGTAAATTTGAAGTTATTTCCGTACAAAGCGAACTTATTTCAAATGCAGTTTTAATTCCTAATAATTGGTATCATATTGTGGCTGTGATTAATGGGTCAAGTTCTGCTTTATACTTAAATGGAGCTTTGGATAATACTGGGACGTTATCTACTCCGACTTTAAACAATCAACCATTGTATATTGGATATAGAAATCCTTCTGCAACTTGGCCTGCTGCTTTTCCTGGAACGATTGACGAAGTCGCTATTTGGAATCGGGCATTATCAGCAACTGAAGTAAAAGAATTGTATAGAAAAGGAGTTTCAAAATTAGATTTGAATATTTATTCTTGTTCTGACATTACGTGTACAACTAAAACTGGTTCGCAATATATTTCTGATGCGAATAATGGTTCTTGGATGGATCTAAATTCAAGTTTGCCAAATTCTCAGTATTTGGGAATGGATTCATTTTTTAGGCCTGCAAAGGGTTTAGAGAATCAAATTAACGGTTCAAATTGGATTGGCAGTTATTTGAAGCACTTTAACGTTTTGTATACTAAGTGAACTTTAGCACTTAGTTAACGTTGTCCCATTCTTTGCATATTGCTAAGTCTCGTTTGGAATACTTTTGGTAGTATTCTTTGAGTAATTTTTCAGTTGAAGTTCTATTTTGATTTTTGTTCAATATTGCAACCATGCGAATCACTCCAGTAACTAAGTATATTGGTTACAGCCTCTCTTTTTAAATTTTTAACTATTTACCTTGTATTTCTACAACTATTTGCAACCACTTGCAAAAGTCCAATTGGTCAGTCACTGTCTGACCAATTCATCAGTCACTGTCTGATGAATTCAATGGCTCAAAGTCATTTTACCCACTAAAATTCATATTTGTAATGTAGTGGGTAAATTTGTTAGTTTAACTAATAAGGTATTTGTGATTCTAAATTAATGGCTTTTCATATTCCAAAGGTATTTAATTAAGTGTTGCCTAGTTATGTCACAGTTTGTGGTTTTGATGGGTAAGAATAAATTAAATCATTCATTTGTTTCGCAAAGAGGACAAGTTACTATGGAGTTTGTTGTTAGTGTTATTTTTGTTTTAGCGATTTTTGTTTATTGTATGTCTATTTTTCAATCTAGATCTGAATTGAATTTAAATTTTGCTGAAAAATGGACTGCTCAAGAAGCAGCGAATAGAATTGCAAGAAATATAAATAATGTTTATTTGATGGATGAGAATTCAGTTTTATCTGATGCGATTTTTTGGCAAGGGGCTAATAAAAAAGTTGAATTGAATGCGGGGAGTGTACAAGTTTGGATTAGGGATACTTTTGCGGATGCATTTATTTCAACGAATAGCGTGAAAATTAATGTCACGGATTTTAATGGAATTGTATATTTTAGAAGAACATTGTACGGAGTGGATGTTAATTACAATTAAAATAAAATTTAGTTGGAATAATTTAAGTTAGGTTTTGGTTTGATTTTTATGATGCAAAATTTTAAAGAAAATTTTGGCAGATAAAAATAGTGATTTTTATGGGTAAGTTTATTTCACAAAAGGGACAGTTCTTCTCTCCTGACTTAATTATTGCGGTGGGGGTATTCATTTTCACGTTAGCTTTATTTTTCACTTCAAGTAACTCTGTTTTTGCAAGAGTGGGACTTGTAACTGATCAAAAAGCAGCGGATGAAGTAATTCACTCCGTGCTAAATTCATTAGTTTTTTCAAGTGGTTCTCCAGTAGATTGGGAGTCTAGAACTTTAAGTGATGTTAATTCTTTTGGTTTAGCAAAATCTTCAAACATTCTTGATGAAAACAAATTTTCTGCATTAATTTCTGATTTGAATAATCCTTCCACATATTTGCAAACAAAAACCAAGTTAGGTTTGGGGGAATATGATTTTTACTTACGTTTAGTGGATAGAGGAAATAGTGAAGTTCTTGGGGGCGGAAAAGTATCGCAAAATCCAAGAGTAAAATTACTTTACGAACGAATAGTGCTATACAATTCTCGTCAATTAGTATTACAAGGGGTAATTTCTTTACAAGGACAATGATTTTTATGAATAAAAACGAAAAAGGATTCATTATTACAGTGGATTCCTTCATTAGCACTACGCTTGTTTTAGTTTTTGTTCTAGTTTCGTTTTACTATTTGTCAAATATTTCTCTTAATGCGTGGAATACAGTGGATGCAAGAACACTTGCATTTGATGAGGGGGCAGTTTTAGAAAAAAGTAATGCTCTAGAAAACTCCGTGAAATTAGTTTCTTCCGAGCCTTTACTAAATAGTCTTAACTCTACTCCAAGTGGGTATTGTTTTGAAGCAACAGTATTTGATTCAACTATGAGTACTCCAATTATTCACGCAATTAAAACTGGGTGTGTAAAGAATTCAACAAAATTAATCTCAATTGATAGAGCGTTTGTGGTTAGAGAGAATGCAATTAGTTCATTTTATATCGCAAGAGTAGATGTTTGGGGGCAAGGAGCATGAATAGTTTCACTAAAGGATTTTTGTTCACAATTTCCTCAATTCTATTTGCTTCAACTTTGATTTTCTTTGCAATGAACTTTGCGGATATTAGTGCTTCTTCAGAGTATTTAGTTGCTTCTTCAGCAAGACCAATGGGTTCAATATTTTTAGCAGATAATGTTGCGTTTAATTTATTTAAAGTACTAAATCTAACTGTTGATGTTAATGATTCAGTAAATCAAGTACTAATTTCAGGAAAATTATCAAATTCTTTTAATGAACAAAATAATATTTTAAATTACTCTTCTTTTTTAGCTAATAATTACTTTCCATTAACCTCCGGAGTAGAATCAATTGATCTTAATGCGCTTACTGATGGAAAAGCAGAAGTATTCTTTGGAACTAGTGCTGAGGCTGATTATAATTATAATTCAAGGTTAATTGCATTGTTTCCATTAAACTCTGCAACTCTATCAAGCATTGATCTTAATATTAGAGCTAAAGGGGATCTTAATTACTTAGATGTTAATACCACTTCAAACGGATTAATTGTAAATATTAACTATGTGGATGATTCAAACACGTTTTCTTTAACAAAAAGCGTATCAGCGTCCTCTCTTTCTACAATTAAGTTAGTTTACTTGGATTCAAATAGTACTATCACTATTGGAAATGCTTACAATGGAGTAAATAACTCTCTAGTTCTTCAAGCAAGTCCAGATCACAATATTTCTTACACAATTAAAGCAATTTACGCAAATACTCCAGTTCTTTTGCCTGTAAGAATTAACTCAAGAATGGTTTCTGTTTCAAAGGATTATAATATTGTTTCTTCTCTAGTTATACAAAAGTAAAAGAAAATTTCTTTAGCAAACTGATTGTTGTTTAGTAAGTGTATAGATAGGTTGTTTGTTTAACTCAATTATAAATTTCCTTTTCCATTCTTACGTCCACTCTAAACAAAACATTTGATTAAAAAAAAGATATTGAAGAAGAGCTTTCGCCCCTCTCCAAGTTTTATTAAAGTGTTTAGCAAGTTCCTACTATGTCTCCTGCTCCGCCCATTCTCTTACCGTTAATTGATGTTGAGTTATAATCTATGTATATGCCTGTTTTTGGATAAGAGTATTTTGTTCCGCTTGCGCATGCACCAGTTGTCTTTATTTTAATTAATAAAGTTGAATATGCTGGTACATTTGTTGGGTATGTATTTGAATCATTACCTAACGCAGAAGTTAATGCGAATGTATTGAATCCTAGCGTATCAGCAGTGTTGTTCTTTAAAACCAAAGTTAAATTTCCATCAGTTGCTCTTGACCAATCAACTATTCCCCATGGTTCTGTTGATTTCCATGCTGTTTTAGCTGATGTTTCTGGAATATTACTTCCTTGATTCATTACTTGTAATAATAGTCCTACTACTACCAAAGCAATTACAACAACAATTGCGATTATTACTAAATATTCAATTGTTCCTTGTCCTCGTGTCTTCATATTTTGACCTCCCTTTAAGTAAAACCTGTTGCCAATAATTAGTATTTTCCCCTATATAAATCATTCGTTTTGGGGTTTTTTGATTTAAAACAATTAGTTTAATTAACAAGAATTATTGTACTACTCCACCAAGTAATCCACCGATTGCTCCAACGAAGATAATGAATAGTATGATCCCTATTATTATCATGACGGGGGCGAATTTTAGCCCATCTCTAATTTTTCCGCCACCAAGTGTTCCCATGAATATACTTGCAAGAATAGAATTTGTTATTATTACAAAAAATCCAACATTTTTCATAAATTCTGAAGTAATTGTTATTTGCCCAGCGCCTAGTCCAGATTGTTTCATTATTGCTTCATTACTAGTTCCTGTAATTGAGGCAGTTTTTAGTTGTATTCCACTTAAAACATTAAGAAATTGAACACTTACTGCTAGTAACATTGGGGAAGCAATTATTACAACAAATAAAATGAACATTGAGTACATTTTTGTGGAAGTAATTAATTCTTTTTTCATTCTATTTGTTTGTTTAATATCAAGTGCAGTTGTTTCAATTAGTAAAGCTAAGTGTCCTCCTGAGCGTAATGCTTGTGCGAAGAATTTTGTAGTATCAGTTAATATTTTTGAATCAATTCTTCCTCCAATTGTTTTTAGTGCATCAGAGAAGGATTCTACCCCTAAACTTTTTTGAGTAGCAATTTTAATTTCTTCACTAAGTGGGCCAAACTCTGGTCTTACTGCTGAACGAAATGCGTAAAATGGAGCCATTCCACTTTTGAGATTGTTTCCAACAAGGAATAAAAAATCAGGTAAAATATTTTCAACCATTCTTTTTCTTCCATCAATTACATATGAGATGTGTAAGTAAAATAGTGCAATTGTTGCTAAGAATCCAACAATAGCGCAAACAAACATTAGTATAACTCTAATTACTGGTTCGAAGTATATTTCTGCTCCAGTTGCAACATTATATAGGGGGATTAAACTAAACGGGATCAAAAATCCAATTGCTGCAATTAAAAATGAAACAAGTAATCTTATTCCGATCCAACTTCTAGCCTCATCTTTTGATCCTGCGTGTTGTAAAGCTGGTTTGATTTTTTCCTCAAGCATTTTTTTTGGAGCGATTAGGGACATTAGTTTTGAAGCTGTGTTAAACATTATTTCACAACCTTTGGAACTTTTGATCTAACCAAAAATATCATCGCAACTTGAATTGTTACTGAAAGTAATACGATTAATGCAACAGCTTCTGTTCCTATTCCACTTCCACCAATTGAGGAGGCAATTACTAAGAAAGTTATTCCTAAGGATGGCATTGCTGCGGCTATAATTAAGTAAACAAGTGTCCAAAGGTTTAGTTCAGCTGAGTAAGCTTTTATTGTATCTAATTGTTGGGCAACAAGTGCATCAACTTGGGATGTTAGTGCGTTAACAATTGATCCTCCACTTCTAATAGTAGTAATTATTTGCCAAACTGTTTTCTTTAACACTTCTGATTTTGTTCTGAAAGCAAGTTTTTCAAGTGCCTCAGTTTCGCTCATTCCTGAATTTACATCTCTTACAACTAAATTGAATTCTGCTGATACCTGTCCATAATTTGATTTTGCAATTGATTTCATTGAATCAAATAAACTTATTCCTGAACTTAATTGAATTAACATTGTTCGAAGAGCAAATAATAATTCTTGATCAACCATTGAGGCAAGTTGGAAAGCTGCAAGTTTTGGGTAAAGTAAGTGAAATACAAGCATTGCAAGAAAAGAACCAATACAAAAAACTAGCATTATGGTAATTGTTGTTGCTCCCACTTGTTTTGTTATTATTGTTCCAAATGCTAATCCAACAAATAGAAACATTATTGCATAAATTAGTGCTGAAATTAAACTAGCTAAACAATATCTTTCTACATCAATTTGTATTTCGGCTTTTTGTAGATCATATTTTAATGAGAAAAGTAATTTTGAAAGAAATCTTCCAATGAATAAGTATCTGTCACTAAAGTGGCGAGCATTCTCTAGCGGGTAGAGCATCATTATTGGGTTTTGTTTTGTTTCCATCCGTATTCACTTTTTTAAAAATGCAATTTTAATTTTATTATTTTATGCAACTAATCCTTTGTCAATGGAATCTGTGTCTTGTTGGGACATCATTTGTATTATTTCTTCATTAGGGGTATTATCTTTTGCCATTTTCTTTACTCTTGTGGAGTTTGAGTAAAATAATTTCATAATAAATCCAATTTGATCTAAATCATTTAGACTATTTCTTTTCATCCACTCAAGAATATCTGCTCTTTCTTTAATTTCTTTGTAAATATCCTCTTCAGTAAGTCCTGTGTGTACATTTAGTAATGTAATTAATTTTGTTGGTTTGTTTAATTTTTCCCAATTATCCGTTCTTGGAACCCATTTGTAAATTGTATTAACTTGTAATCCTTGTCCGGTTGAAGTTTGTTCAACCTCTGCAATTTCGTATGTTCTTCTTTTGTTTGTTTTTCTATCACGGTATTGTACAACTATTAGATCAATTAATTCAATTTGCATTAAAGGTATTGCAATTGGTGCTTCTGCTAATCTTCGTAAAACCTGGTAACCTGAGTTTGCGTGGATTGTTGAGTAAATTGAGTGTCCTGTTTCAATTGCTTCCATTAGTACTTCTGCTTCCTTCTTTCTTCTTATTTCTCCCACAATTATACGGTCAGGTCTCATTCTCAGTGAGGTAACCATTAGATCAAGCATTGTTACTTCTCCTAATCCTTCAGGGTTAGGACTTCTTGTAACCATTGGTACCCAGTTCCAATCCAAATAGGATGGAAGTATTATTTCTCTTACATCTTCAATTGAAATAATTCTGTGGTAAGTTGGTACAAGTGCAAGTAATGTGTTTAGTGTGGAAGTTTTTTTTTTTTTTTTTCCTCCTGCGATTATAATATTCATTTCGTATTGCATTGCAAGCCATAGCATTGCAGCCATTTCTGAATCCATGGTGTGTGCTTTTCCAATAAAATCAACTAGTGTCCAAGGCCTTCTTGCAAATCTTCTGATTGTAATTGTGTTTCCTTCAGCTGAAATTGGGAAGAGTGTTGCGTTAACACGATCTCCAGAAAGTAAGTGCGCATCAAGTATTGGACTTAGTGTTGTTATTTCTCTTCCAACTTTTCTTCCGATTTGTGAGGAGAAATTATTTATTTCATCTTCGCTTCCTGGCATTAAGTTTGTCTTCAACCATCCGTGTACACGATGGTATACAGTAATAGGAGTTTTTGCTGAATTAATTCCTACTTCTTCAAGCATATCATCTCCCATTATTAGTTCAATGTCTCCAAGTCCATACATTTCGTGGAGTAATACTCCTGAAAGCATATTTAGTAATTCTTTTGAAGCAGCAGGGAAGTATTTTGATAAGTGTGCGTTTAATTCAAAGAAGAATCTTTCTTTTAATTTCTTTGATTTTTTTGGATCAACAATTTCTTCTAGTTCAATTGGCATGTTTTCGGCAACTTCATCTTTAATGAAACTTAAAAATCGTTTAGTGTATTTTCCAATTGAAGGCATTTCTATTCCATAAATTGGTCTTGCTTCATTTGGAGTAATTACAATTGAAATTTTTGCAGGAACAAAATCTACTTCTACTTGATAGGTTTGAAGTACCTCTCCAACAGGAGGTCTATTTAGTTTTGAAACAACCTCATTTTTCAAAATCAATAATGGTTTTTTTGTTAAACTTGTAGGATATTCAATTTCAAGTATTCCGTCTTCTTCAAACATTTTTGAAAGTTTGTCAACAGTTTCTGTGCTTATTTTTAAGTAAGTTGCAACTTCCCCAATATCAATTTTTCTATATTTTTCAAGTACTTCAAACATGTCATCAATTGGGGTTCTCAGTGTTGAAAGAGAACTTTCAATTTTCTTTTGTTCTTCAACAAGTGCTTCTTGTTTTTCAACAGGGGGTGTTTCTTCTTCTACTGGGAAATCTTCAAAAGAAGGTTCTTCTATTTCTCCTTCTTTCATCCAATCAAACATAATTTCTTTTGGAGTTTCTTCTTTTGCTTTATTTTCTGTTTCTTTCAAATCAGGGAGAACTTCTTTTTGAATAATTGGATTTGGAGCCTCTCCTTGCATTACAACTTTTTTTGAATCTCCATCAAAATTAGTGGAGGTTTCTTTTTGAGGGGTAATTGTTTTTTTATAAAATTCAGTGGAAGAAATTGTACTTTTTGTTTTATCTTCCTCAATTTTTTCTGAAGAAAGTTTTAGGAGTTTACTAAAAGCACTTTCTGAAGAACTGCTCTCTTCTTTTTTTGGCAATTCAGGGGTTGGGATTTCTTTTTTTAATATTCTTTCTTTTGG
>CAZOCW010000028.1:0-8706 GCA_964578405.1 uncultured archaeon
GGGATTACTAGTAAAGGGCAAGTTTTGGGGCATGAAGAAAAAAACGGGAAAATAATTGCAATTGATGGAAAACTACTTTACTGTGGGTATGATGTTAATGAAATTGTTAATCAAATAGAAAAAGAGGATAGATTTGGGTTTGAAGAAATAGTTTATCTTTTGTTAACTAACGAGCTTCCATCAAAAAAGGATTTGAAGGATTTCACAAAAATGCTTGAAAAACGAAGAAAAATTTCTCGTGTACTAAAAAAGAGATTGCCTTATAACTCAAAAAACGAGGATGTTATGGGTGCGTTACATACAATTGTATCGGCAATGTATCTATTGAATGAAAAACCAAATTCAACTAACATTGATGAAATAATTTTACAATGCATTGATCTAATTGCAAAGTTTCCTACCATTGTTGCTTATAGTTATCTTACTATTAAAGCTAAAGGAAAAGCAAAACTACTCCCTCCAAAAAAAGGACTTTCAACATCCGAGAATTTTCTTTACATGTTGACTGGGAAAGTTCCTGAGGCTGAAGTTGCAAAAATATTTGATCTTGCATTAATACTTCACGCGGAGCACGGTGGGGGAAATAACTCTACTTTTTCTACTAGGTGTGTTTCTTCTTCAGGAGCAAATACTTACATGAGTATATGTGCAGGAATTGGATCTCTTTCTGGACACTTACATGGGGGGGCTAATGAAGCAGTAATTGAAATGATGAAGGATATTAAAGAAAATGTTAAAGATTGGACTAGTGAAGAAGAGGTTGAAGAATATTTGAATTTAATCCTTGAGAAAAAAGCAGGGGATAAGACTGGAAAGATTTATGGAATTGGGCATGCAGTTTACACTATTTCTGATCCGAGGGTAGTTGTGTTTGAAGAAAAAGCATCAATGCTTGCAAAGAAGTTTGGGAGAGGGGAAGAATTTGAGTTATACAAGATTGTTGCAAAACTTGCCCCACGGATTGTGAATGAAAAGAAAGGAAAAATAGTTTGCATAAATGTGGACTTTTACTCAGGATTTGTTTACGAAATGATTGGACTTCCAAAAGAACTTTACACTCCCATATTTGCAATGAGCAGAGTTGCGGGATGGAGTGCACACAGAATTGAAGAAATAATTCAAGGTAAATTAATTAGGCCTGCTTACGAAACTACTATTGGAAATAACAAAAAATATGTTTCGCTAAGTGAAAGAAAGTAAGTTGTATTGGAGAGGTTATTTGGTTATGGTTCGTTTGCCTCCTGTTCAAATGAGTGCTCTAAAAAAGAAAGCAGCAGATTTTGCTTCACAAAAAAGACTTGTTCCCTTTGGTGAATTGCGTAGAGATTTTGTTTCTTCTACGGGTCTTGTGGTTTCTCAACCTTGGTTAAGTACTGCAATTAAAGAGCACCATGGAATGAGTTTTGAACAAATGCAAAAAGAAGCCAGGGCAAACTTTGTTCTCCAAAACGCGGATAAGTCAAATGGCTGGCTTGCCAAGCATTTAGGGATTTCTGAAAAAGGAATAACTCGGTTAACTAGATTGTTAAAAAAAGAAGGAAAATTAAAAGCATCAAAAAGATATGCCCAAACTAAATTAGAACAAAATCAAAAAATTCCTTTAGCTTACAGTACTTCTTCACATAACGTGGCTCGTTTTTTGTATTGGTCTCCACTTACAAGAGGGCTAAGCGTTTCTGAATTATCTTTAGCATTGCAAATGCCTCACCAAACTGCTGAATATGCTGCAAAAAACCTGCGTGATTATGGCTTTGTTAAACCAGTTGGAAAACAAGAAAAAAGTTCCTTATTTGTTCTTTCTCCAAAGGGAGTGGAGTGGTTAAAAAAAATGGAAGAAGTTCGAAGAGAACGAGATGCAGTTTTAGTAAAAACTGGGGCGATTAAATCTGTTATAAAAAGAAAACAACAAGAAAGAGAAAGAATACTTTGGTCAACACAATTCTTTCAATCAAAAGGAGTAATGCTTGATTTGGTTGCAATTAATCAAAAGAGAAAAGATATTGAATTAGAACTAACTAATCTAAAAAGAACTCTGTTTAGAAGACAAATGAAATAAATTAGAAACATTAATTAACTACAAGCTCCTTAGTCTATAATGTTGAATAAGAAAAATTCTTCCGAATCTACTAAACAAAATCCGTTGATGCTAGTTGGTTTAATTATTCTTTGTGAATTTGTTGGCTCTTTAGGAGCAATTTTTACTGCACCAAATATTCCAACTTGGTATGCATTACTTAACAAACCTTTTTTTTCTCCTCCTAATTGGGTATTCTTTCCAGTGTGGACACTCTTGTTTTTGATGATGGGGGTAGCACTTTATTTGGTTCTACAAAATAAGGACAAAAAATTAATTCAAGCTGGGTGGGTTGCAAAAGTTTCTTTTGTGGTTCAATTTGCTTTCAATATCCTTTGGTCTTATTTATTTTTTGGACTAAAGAATCCTTTCCTTGGATTTATTGGGATACTGTTTTTGTGGGCTTCAATTGTTTTTACAATAGTTGCATTTTACAAGGTTGACAAGCGAGCAGCGTATTTGTTAGTTCCTTATATTCTTTGGGTGAGTTTTGCAACTCTGTTAAACTATTTTGTAATGATACTTAACTAATTTCTTTTTATGAAGCCTAAATTAATTGTTGTTGAGGGTGCGGACGGAGTAGGCAAAACCTACTTGTGCAAAAAACTTGCAAAAGAAAAGGGATGGTTTTACTTAAAGTGTCCCCCAAAGGTTCTTTCTAAAATTAAGTGCAAAACTTCTGGGGAAGAATTACTTCGTTACTTTGATGGGTTAATGATTAACTCTATTACAATTCAGAAAAAACTTTCTCTTGGAAAGACTGTAATTTGTGATAGATACTACATAACCTTTCTTGTTGATTTATCCCTTGCAGGGGTTAAAGTAAACACTTCTGCACTCTTGAAATACTTGCCCAAACCAAACAAAACAATCCTCTTGGAAGAGAAATATGAAATTGTGGTTGAAAGATTAAAGAAAAAGAAAAATAGAAGTGAACTTGAAGAAGAAATAATTAAAGATAAACGAGTTTATGATAAAGTTGTGAAATTGTTTAGGGTAAAGAAACATTAAAGTAGTACTTTTGGAGTAATCCTTCTATGCCTTCAAAGAATATTGGATTCAATCTTAGTAAAGCTTGGAGTGCGTATAAAACTAGACAGGGCAGGGTGCAAGCTGGAACTAGAGCTATTTCGGATGGTCTGCAAAAGAGAAGAGTGCTTGAGGGTCGAGAGCATTTTGCAAGAGCAATGTCTGCGCTTGAAAATATTGAAATGAATCAAAGTCCTGCTAAAATAAAAATTGCTAAACGTATTTTTGCAGCTGATACCATTTTGGGTTCATTAGTTAATCGAGTACTTAATAAGGGTCAAGTTCCTGTTCCCACAAAAATGGCAAAGTGGATTGCTTTGGATTACTTTAATTCTAATAAAAAAAACTCTACAAACTTTCGTATGCTTAAAGTGCTCATAGAAAAAGAACAAGGAAAAAATGTTTTATTAAAAGCTACTGATGCTGAAAGACTAATTCAAATGAATGCGAATAATTTGGAAAGATTACTTGGTACTGATAATGCAATGGCTTTTACTGCTTCCCTTGGAGTAATCCAACAAATGGCAAGAGAGGAAGAAAGAAGACAAAGCCCAAATGCGAAATAAGGGATTTATCTGATTAGGAAGTTCTAAATAAAGAACGTTTCCTAAATTACTTTATGAAAAAACTTACTCCTGAGCAAATCCGCGTGTTAAAAGAGAAAGGGACAGAACTGCCTTTCTCCGGGGAACTATTACACAACAAACAAAAAGGAAATTACACTTGTGCTAATTGCGGAGTAGAACTATTTGATTCAAAAGCAAAGTTTGACTCAGGCACTGGGTGGCCAAGTTTTGATAAAGCAACAAATGTGGAACTAGTGGAAGATAATAGTCACTTCATGAAAAGAACTGAGGTTAAATGTAAGAATTGTGGATCTCACTTAGGACACTTGTTTATTGATGGGCCTACTAAAACTAAGAAAAGGTATTGCATTAACTCTTGCGCGCTTGAGTTTACTGGGAAGAAAAAGTAATGATTTCTTTGAATTCAACAATCCTTCTTAATACTTTTTATTCAGGATTTTATTTATGATTAAAGTAATTTCAGACAGATGTCCTCAAAATCATCCTTGTCCTATGGTAAGAGCTTGCCCAAAGAAAGCCATTTCTCAAAAAGGATTTAATGCACCTGAAATTGATTCCTCAAAATGCATTAAATGTTTAGTGTGCGTGCACAATTGTGCTTATGGTGTTTTTGAGAAAGAGTAAATTTTAAGGCAAAAAGTTAACTTTTCTTCCCTATTTAATACCTCTCTAATGTAAATTAAGTATCAAATCAAGTGATTTGAATTTTAAATGGTGAAAATATATGGCTGAAGGAATGAAAGATAGTTTTAATAGAGAAATGTTCAAAGCAACATGCGCAGATTGCGGAAAGGAAACAGAAGTTCCCTTCAAGCCTGATGCATCAAGACCGGTTTATTGTAGAGATTGCTACCAAAACCACAAGAAACCAAGAAACAATTACTAAACCTAATTTTTAAAATTGGTCCTCTTAGTTGGGGATCAATATCTATTTTTTTAATATTAATTAAAACTCAAATTATTTTTTTCCACAAAAGGGAGTGCTTTCCCTTTTATGGTTTCTCTCTTACAGTTTGTTCCCAGTCCTCTTTCAACAACCCATAGCTGTTTCGATCGTAAAGTAACCCAGTTGCTTTTGAACGAGTTGCTTTCTTTTGCGTACCCTCAAAAGTAAAACCGAGTTTTCTTATGGTTGCATTTGAAGCGAGGTTTTCGGTTGCGGCATACACGTTAATCCTGGCTAGCCCAAGATCGGTAAAACCGAAATCGATTACTCTTTTAGCTGCCTCAGTCATAATACCTTGGCGCCAAAATTCTTCGCTCAACCAATACCCTAACTCGGAATTGCTGTTGTGGATACTTACGTCCTTTAGATCAACAACACCTATTAGTGCGTCAAGAGGAGTAGTCTAAGCCTTGCACATTTCTGGTTTAAGAGTGATGGCTAAAGGGTACGCCCCTCGCGTTTCACTTTGCATGTCTGCATTAGTTCTTTTTATGAAGTCCACTGCGTGGGTTAATTCATATGGGTGCGGAACTTTTGCAAGGTAACGAGTGACGTTAAGTGTAGCTAATCCATTAGCTATGCACATAGCATCCTTCTCCTGCACTTCCCGCAGAATCAGTCTATTTGTTTCTAATCTAATATTACGAACAATTACCACCTCCATGGTAAAGACACTTAATTTTTGGGGTTTATAAATAATCTTTATTTGAAGGTGTAACAGAATAAATGAAGGGTATGTTCAATTATTGAAGTATTGGAAATTACCAAAGTAAAACGAAAAGATTATAGTCTAGAAAGTTGTTGTATAACTTGGTGAATAATTGATGAAAGGAGTTTTTGTAGCTTTAATTGGAATGTTATTAATATTATTGACTTTTGGGTGTACCACTCAAGGACAAACTGACAATAACGCATTATTGGACAATAATAATTTGGTTGGCGGGGATAAGGATTCATTTGGTTGTATTCCTTCAGCAGGATATTCTTGGTGTGAAGCTAAACAAAAATGTTTAAGAGTTTGGGAAGAAAATTGTTCTGATGTAAACAGTGTAATAGAACACACGTGTACGGTTGAAGAAAAAAGTGCAACAATGTGTACTTTGGAATATATGCCAGTTTGTGGAAAATCAGTTCTTAATACAGGAGTTGTTGCTTACGCCACCTATGGAAATAAATGCGGTGCATGTTCTGAAATGAAAGTAGTAAGTTATACACCTGGAGAATGTGTTCCTAGCGTTCCAACTAATTGTACCTCTTGGTATGATGGATGTAATACCTGCTTTGTGACTGATGGAAATATTATGGGTTGTACTAAAATGTATTGTGAAGTGCCCCAAACCCCAAAGTGTCTTGAATACAAACAAGATATCCCAATGGATTGCGTTTCTTGGTTTGATGGGTGTAATAATTGCGGAGCAAAAGATGGTAATCTCACTATGTGTACATTAATGTATTGTGAAACTCCAAGCGAACCATATTGTAGAGAATTTGCTTCAGATATTAATAAAATACAAATAGCAAATCCCGCTTCAACTAATTGTGTTGATCATAATGGAACATTTTCAATTGTTGATACTAATGAAGGGCAAGTGGGAATGTGTGCTCTTCCCAGTGGAAAAGTTTGTGAAGAATGGGCGTACTTTAGAGGAGAATGTAAGGAATAATTTCCTTACTTCTTTTTCTATTAATTTGAAAAAAGTTGGTTAACAATATGAAACAAAAAAAAGTAATTGTTAATGATTTAATGCAAAAGAACTATACTTACTTTCTAACAGAACCAAAGGGTAAGAACTTTGATTCTGAGTTTAAACCTGAACTCACTCCAAAGCAAATGCTTCGCTTAGGGGTGTTTGGTGGAAAGTACATGAGTGATTGCACTAAAGAGTTTCCAAAGGATTGGTTCAAAGGAGTAAAGTTCTCTCATGAACAACACAATCCAAAACTTAATTTTTTCAAAATCAATGCTTCACTTTCACTAAAAGAATGGAAGGATCATGGTTGGATATATTATGAAGACCCACGCGGATGGTTTCAATGGTACTGCAGGTACTACATGGGGAGAAGAATTCCTACTGAGGATACTAGGCAAATCAAAAGGTGGAAAGCAATTCGAAGACATGCGGGACTAATTAGGAAAAGATGCAAGAGTGGAGAACTATTGTGTTTGCCAAAAGCAAGACAAGCCCTCTTACATTGGGCGTATGATTCTAGAAAAATTTAATTCTGATTTGCAAGTTAAGTTTTTATTTCACGCAAGCGTTATTTTTTCATGCCTACGAGGATTACTTTTCAAGGAAAAAGACACGCTGTTGCAAATGAGAGTTGGCTTATTAGACATGGGAAGAGGTATCACATTAAGGATACCACAAATCATCATTTAGTTGGGTTAACTCCTGAAGGAAAAAAAGAATCTTTTGAAGTTGGAAAATCCATGAAAAAAGATTTGAAACTTAAAACTTATTATTCTCCTGCAAAAAGAACAAGACAAACCGCATTCCAAATACATGTGGGGCATAAATCTGTTGGGGGGAGAGTTGCACAAATTAAACGCGCAAAAGCAACTGGGGTGAGGAAGGAACTTATAGGAAAAGGAATATTTGTTGATGGAAAATATGCTGATGGGGAATATGCCAAAGTGAATAAGAGTACTGCCGTGATGGTAAGAAAATGGCTTAATGGTGAACTTGATCCGAAAAAAATTCTTCCTCCTGAAGTAGTAACAAAAGGAATCGATAGAAGACTTGCTCTTGGAAGAAGGGCTGCAAACAGGGGAATAACTGGGTACCGAATACTTAATGTGACACACGATTGGCAAATCCTTGCAAAATTAGAAGACTTGCTTGGAGTGAAATTTGAAACACATGGATTTCAAACGCCCTCGACTACTACTGGAATTATAATTTATCATACAAAATCTGGAAAAGATATTTTAGAATGCCAAGGAAAAAGATTTGATATTACTAAAGCACTAAAAGAAAGATCTTAAACATAACAAGTTGTGATTAAGTTTTTATTCTTCAGGAGAGTTATTTGTTTATGCCTTCACTTGAATGAAGGTTATTCAAAACTAAATTGATATGCGAATAGAAATTGAGATAAGGAACTAACTATTTTTGGTAATACTTATGTTAAGGCATGTAAATAGATTGAAACGTACTTCTGGAATTCCTGGTAATTTGCACGTGGATGATTCTTGGGAATCTGTTAAGGAAGAACTTACACGAGAAAAAGCAAATAAACTTAAAGAAGAGGAATTAAAATCAAAAGAACATGTTATCAAATCACATTATAAAAAAGTTTTAACCGCTCGGAGAAGAATTTTATTTGCAAGAGGTCTTGCTTCAAAAAGAAGAACTTTCCTTAAAGATGCACATAGTAAGAGACTTAGAAAAAGTGCACTTAATGTAATTGAAATACTTCCTGCGGAAGCAATTGAAAAAATACGTTCAAAATTGTTGGTTAAAGACAAACATCCTCAAGCATTAGTTAATGCACTTGTGAACAGAGTAATTTTTTTACCTGAAAAAGAATTCTTAACACTCACTCAACAATTAGGGGGTAATGCAAAAAGAAATACTCCTGCTTGGGAATTTGCAAATTATGCTTTTTTAAATACTAAGTTTTGTGATATGAAATGGGTTAGAGAAAATGCGGTTCATGAATTAACACATTTAGTTTCAGCTCTTGCGGGAAAGAGTCACTATCCAAAATATCAAGAAACTCTCTCTGTTGCACTTGATCTATTTTCTGGGCTTGAAGAAACTTCTAGGATTAGGGGTCAAGTAATTGCTCGTGCTAATAAAGTATACCTTGGGAAGTATGATGCTCCTGAATATGTTCATGGAGTGAATCAAGGAAAAAAAGCATTTCAAACAGCGTATAACTTAATGAAAACTCATGGGCGCGAAGCTGCAATTTTCTTTTTTAGGGATTTATTCCTTTCAGATGTAGCTTCAGATAATGCGATCAATAATGCAGCTAAAGCTGCAAAAGAAGCTCACCCTGCGGGGCGCGGGCACCCTGCGGAGTACAAGCACCCTGCGGAGTACAAGCACCCTGCGGAGTACAAG
>CAZOCW010000029.1:0-8510 GCA_964578405.1 uncultured archaeon
TTTATTGAGCTAATTTTATGTAAAAATTACCTCTTTTTTTACTTCTTAGAGTACTCTTTTATTTCCTTTTATTAGGTCCTTTATTATGCAAAATAAAGCAAGTTTATCTCCCTCTCTTTCAAGAGAAGAGGCGTTACTTCATGAACTTCAGTTTAGGGATAAAGTAAAATCTGCCGAGTATCATTACGCAGTTGGTTTTGATTTTGATGGTTTTTTTGAAGAAAGTAAATTAGTTACAGAATTTTATGAAAAGATACGTTTTCTTTCAAAAGAATTTGAATTTGAATCTTTTAAGTTAGGGGTTTCTTGGCCCCCTGGAGTAGTTGATTCTGCAAGAAGTCACTTAAAATTTGCAATTCAAACTGGGCTAATGAATAAACTTCAAGAAGAGATGAAGAAAAAAATGACTATTTATTATCCGGATTTAGAGTTCTTAATTGATTTTAATAAAAAATTAGTTTTAGTAAAGTTAAATCCTATTTACATTAGGGGAAAATATTGCAAATATTCAAGAGAAATTGCTCAAACAGAGTTTTTTTGTAATAAATGTAGAGGAAAGGGTTGTTGGTATTGTCAAAACACTGGGCACTTTTCTATAGATAGTGTGGAACAATTAATTGGAAAAGTATTAACTCCTGCATTTGGGGCAAAACTTGCAATTCTTCATGGAGCAGGAAGAGAGGATATGGATGTTTTAATGCTCGGGGAAGGAAGACCATTTATTGCTGAACTTCTTTTACCTGCAAAAAGAACTTTTGATATAAAAAAGTTAGAAGAGGAGATTAATGAAAAATACAAAGGAAAAATTTCAGTGAACTCTTTAGAATTTGTTACTCATGATGCGGTTTCTGATCTTAAAGACACTCATCATGATAAAGTATATGCTGCGTTAGTTCACTCAGATAAAAAAGTAGATTTTTCAAAATTAAAAGTTGGAGAAAAAATGGCTGTGATGCAAAAAACTCCAACAAGGGTTGCAAAAAGAAGAGCTGATTTAATGCGTGAAAAAGAAGTAACTTTGGTTAGAGTTGGAGAAATAAATTCAAAAGAATTTGTTTTAATTTTACAAACCTCTCATGGAACTTATGTTAAAGAATTTATTTCAGGGGACAATGGAAAAACTAAGCCAAGTATTTCTTCAATAGTTGGTGCAAATTGTTCTTGTACTCTACTTGATGTACTTGCGATTTGTAAGTAATTGGGAAAATTAATCCCCTAATTAAGTTAGTTTGTGCTTATGCTTCTTCAAAAAGTAAACTTACACTTTTGTCTTCATTAATACATTTGATTGCATCAGCCAAGTATTTTGCTATACTAATTATTTCTATTTTTGAGCTTTTTTTAGAAGGGACAGAATCAGTGATATACAATTTGTCAATAACAGAATTTTCTATTTTTTCAATTGCATTTCCACTTAATACTCCGTGTGTTACAAAAGCAAATACTTTTTCTGCTCCTTCTTTTTTTAGTACTTCACAAGCATTGCATAAACTTCCGCCAGTATCAATAATGTCATCAAAAATGAAACAATCTTTTCCTTTAACACTATCTCCAATTATGTTCATGGCTTGGCATTTGTTGTGTTCGGTTCTCATTTTGTTTATTATTGCAAGTCCAGTGCACATTTTTATTGCAATTTTTGTAGAAACTTTTGCTGCACCGGCATCAGGGGAAACAATAATGTAATTGTTGCTAAGTTCTTTTGCTTTTTTAACCATCATGCTTCTGGCAGGTAAATTATCAAGGGGGATATTAAAGAACCCTTGAATTTGTTCTGAATGTAAATCCATAGTTAGTACTCTATTAGCTCCAGCTGTAGTAAGTAGATCCGCAATTAACTTTGCAGTTATTGGTTCTCGCGAATCCGCTTTTCTATCCTGTCTTGCATAAAAGTAATTTGGAATTATTGCAGTTATTCTCCCAGCGGAGGAACGCTTTGCTGCATCAATCATTAAAAGTAATTCAACTAAGTTATCATTCATTGGTTCGCATGCAGTTTGAAGCAAAAATACATCTTTTGCACGTACATTTTCACCAAATTGTGCATAAGTTTCCCCATCCGAGAATTTTTTTAAGGTAATTTTGCCCACGTTAATTTCAAGTTCTTTTGCAATTGCCTCTCCTAGAATTGGGTTGCTTGACCCATAAAAGAATTTGAGTTCGTTAGTGTGTTCCATTTATTTTCACTAGTCAAATTTGAATGAAACTTCTTTTAATTGGATTCATTGGTTAAAATTTCAATTATGAGGCCTTAATGGGTGAACATTTTTAAAAACACTTGAAGGGTATTTGTTTATGCACACAGTTTGTTTTTCGAGCGGGAATATTTACGATTTAATTGAATCTGATATTAGCGCAGGTAAAACAATTTTATCCCAGCTTAAGGTTGAAGGAATAGAGTGGCATTATGGTTTGAGTATGGCTTCTCGTCCAATAGTTGATTCTGATTTAATTTATTTGAAACGCATGAAACACAATAGTATTCATTCCATACGTTCTGTTCCAAAGTCTGATATTGAAGCACTTGCATTATTTGAAAAAATTCAAGAGGATTATAATAGGGTTAATGCAAGGCATATTGTATTTCATCCGGAGTGTCTTCCATCAAGAAAAGTATTGAATAGTTTGGATATGAATTTTCTAATTGAGAATATGAATGGTCTTCCATTATTTCGTTCAAAGTTAGGTTTTGAAGAGGTTCTAAAAAATAATCCTGATTTTGATCTCTGTTTAGATGTGGCGCATTCTTTCTTTTGGTCCCCTCGTGAAACAAAAAGAATTATACAAAAGTGGAGGGGGAGAATTAAGGAAGTTCATTTTAGTTTTGCAAGAAAAGGAAAAGATCATTTGACTTCCATTGATTCAACTAAAACTTTTATTGATTCAATTAAACCATTGGCTGATTTGAATGTCCCTGTGGTAATTGAAGAATTTATGCCAAAGTATTCCAAAGAATCTATTAATGAAGAAGTATTAAGAGTAAGAGAAATTCTTTCTGATTTATTTTAAATTTAAGCAAATGAATCGCTTAATTTCATTTGGCTTTTTCCAATTCCTTTAATTTTACTTCTTTCTCCAACTTCAAAATCGTAACTGAAATATTCTAGTCCGTATTGTTTTAGTAATTCAAGTGCACTTTTTCGTATGCTTGGTGCAAGTAATATTCCTCTTGTGCTTACTCCTTTCATTTTTTTTACTTCTTCGGAGTATCTCTTTAGTTGAGTAACTGCTGCATAATCTGCTTGTCTTCGTTTAAGTTCAATTACGACCAAATTTCCTTTAGCATCCTCTGCAACAATATCACATACTCCTTTTCGAAATACTTGTTGTTGATTAATTGGTTTAAGTCCAGGCTCAAGAAAGGAAAGATCATCCATTAATGCATCATTTAATTCTTTTTCAGATCCGCTAAGTCGTAAATCATTACTTTCGGGTAAATCATAAGAGTGTGCATCAAGTATTGAATAAAATGTTACAGTGATTGTTTCTTTTGGTTTTAATTTTTTTGCAACAAGAGTAAGAGTTTTCTCTCCTTCTTTAGTTTCGCTTGATTCGCAAGAAATACTAGCATCCATCATGTAATTAGTTGGTCTAATTAATCTATTTTCATGAATTGAAATCGAAGAATCAGCTTTAATTATCACTAATCTTTGTCCTTTTCCAAGTGTTGAAGAAGCTCTTCCAATATAATTTACCTCACATTCTCCAATTACAATACACATGTGTCTGTTTTTTAGACTTGAAAGTACTTTTTCTTTTGCTTCGTGAAATTGCATGTTATCCTTCCCATTTTTTTAATTAGTGGAATTAATTATTCTATTTTTGTTGTTAAAGTTCTTCTGCTTTGTTCTTTTTCACTAAAAAGCTTTTTTCAAGTCTTATTCCGTATTGTTTTGTATACATTGCGGGTTCAATAGCTAGTATTTGTCCTTCTGCAAGTGTCCAATTACTTTTGTCTCCAATTGGTCCTGGGGGATCATGTTCTTCAAGTCCTAGTCCGTGCCCAAGTGCGTGTGGCATATTTCCCATTTCTTTAACTTGTGCCATTAATTTGCTTGCTTTGATTCCAGTCTTCATTGCCCCTTCAGCATTATGGAGTGCTTGTTTTACTTTTTCTCTAGTAAGAGTGTATTCTTTTGGTGCTTTATTTCCAAACCAAAAGCTTTGAGTAATGTCCGCGCAGTATCCTTTGTATTTTGCTCCACAATCAATCATTACAGGCATTTCCATTTCAAGTTTTTTATCAGTTGAAACGTGGTGGATATTTGCAGTGTTTTTTCCAAATGCAACAATGCAAAATGCAGTTTCACAATCACGTAATTCAAATAAATCTTTTATTTTTAGCATAATTTGTTCTTCACTCTCGCCCTCTTTTAGTTCTGCAACAACTTTAACTAAAACTTTTTTTGTTTCTTCAACAGCATTTCTAACTTTTTTAATTTCAATTGCAGTTTTTATTGCGCGTGCGTCTTCAATTTCTTTTGAAACATCAACAAATTTTCCTTTAATTAATCTTTTTAGTGATCTAAGTGTTGAAACAGCAGTGTGTCTTGAATCAAATCCAATTATTTTTCCACAATTTTTCTTTAGTATTGCTTGCATTTCTTTTTTTGTAGAATATTGTTTAACATCCACTCCGCGTAAAGATTTTTTTGCTTGAGTGTAATTAAATGGGTGAGAAATCCAAATTGGTTTTTTCTTGTCATTTAGTATTAGCATTCCTTCATAGTGTTCACTAGGAGTTAATTTTTGTTTAGTGTCTAAATATTTGTTAACAAGTGGGTGTTTCCAGTATTGGAAGTAATTAGTTACAATTATTGAGTCAACTTTGTGCCAAGGCATAAAAATATTGGATTTGGGTTTGTTTTAAAACCCAACTCCTTTGCAAAATTTGTCTTTGTTTTTTACTTTTTTTCGTAGAATGCTTTGTACGCTTTGTATGTTGCGTATGTATCTATTTTACTTACAAGTTCGAATGGAGAGTGCATAGCAAGTATTGGTGGGCCCATATCAACTATGTCCATGTTGTATTTTGCAAGCATGTATGCAATAGTTCCTCCCCCTCCTTGATCAACTTTTCCAATTTCTCCGTGTTGCAAAGGAATTTTTGCTTCATCAAGCATTATTCTAATCCATGAAATGTATTCAGCATTAGCATCACTTCCAGAGTATTTTCCTCCAGAGCCAGTGTATTTTTCAATTGCAACTCCGTGTCCAGGTTTGTTTACATTGCTTGCATCAAACTTTTCTGCAAACTTTGGATCAAATCCGCTTGTGACATCTCCCGAGATTGCTTTTGAATTTGAAAGTATTTCTCTTGCGCTTGTATTTTCTTTTCTTAATTTAACAATTCTTTCAAGCAAGTTTTCAAGGAAGTATGAATCCATTGAAGTATTTCCTACACTTCCAATTTCTTCTTTATCTACCCAAAGCATCATTCTTGGTTTTGTTGATTTACTTTCAATTAATCCTCTAAATGCAATGTAAGCACATATTCTGTCATCGTGTGCTGGTGCTCCTAGCATTCCTGCGTCAAGTCCCACATCTCTTGCTTTTACTGCAGGGTAGAGTGATAACTCAGCTGAAATAAAATCCTCTTCAATTATTTTGTATTTATCATTTAGTGCTTTAAGGAAAGTTGCTTTTATTTTTTCCTTAATTTTTTTATCATCAATTGGAATTGTTGCCCCAATTGCATCAAGTGCTTCTCCAGCAATAATATCTTTTGCTAATTTTTCTCTTCCCTCATATCCTTCTAAGTGTGGTAAAAGATCTGTGATAACAAATACTGGTTCGTCTTCTTTTTCTCCAATTGTAATATCCACTTTCTCTCCTTTCTTGTTGAATACTACTCCGTGTAGTGCTAGAGGAACATTTAACCAGTGATATTTTTTTATTCCGCCGTAGTAGTGCAAGTTAATCATCATGAATGGTTCAGATTCATAAACTGGACTTAATTTGAAATCAAGTCTAAGTGTATCGATGTGGGAACCAATAATTCTAACTCCCTTAGATAATGGTTCGTTTCCTAAATCAAATAATACAATGTTCTTTGCATGGTTTGTTGCGTATATTTTCTTTGTTGAAGCAGTAGCATCAGCGATTGAAACGAATCCTTCTTTTTTTGCTTGTCTTTCAGCCCAAGTAACTATTTCTCTCTCACTTTTATTTGCTTCAATAAAATCCTTGTAATCATCGTTAAATCTAAATGCAAGTTTCTTTTCTTCTGCTAGTACTTCCCAAGCACTCTTTCTATCAGAAAATAGTTCTTTTTCTAGTTTAGTTCGTTCGTCTTTCTCTTCCTTCTTTTTAGTATCTTTTGCTTCAATTCCACTCATTAAACCACCCGCTAGAACTAGACTATTTTTGAAAAAAAGAGTTTAAATAGGTGCGGTTGAACAGGGGCAATTTATTCAATGAAACTGGTTATTTCTCAAGCTTTAGCTCTTGTTGGAATATTGCAGGCAACCTTACTTTGGGAGTTGGTGTTTTTGTAGCAAGGTTTAGTATCTCTTTTAGGAGTTCTTCTTTATCAGAGATTAAGGGGTATGTTTTTTCCATTGCTTCACTATATGCATAATTCCAGAACTTTTCTTTTTCAGACTTTTCAACTAACCTTGCACCTTTCTTCTCAAGAATAAGATCAGCATATATTGATGCAGCAACAACAATATCCATGGCTTTAACTTTCATTGCCCCTTGTTTATAGAATGGATTTGTTTTTAGTGGGGTTCTTCGAACAATTTTTCTAATTTCTCCAATAAGATTCAGTTCAGGATCTACATTTGATGCGAGTAGTTTGTTTTCTATTTTTCTAATTACATTCCAGTGTTTTTTTCTTTCTTCATGAACCGCTTTTGGAACATTTTGATATTCGTGGAGTCTTTCAAGCATTTCAATAATATTTTTTCCATCAGGAGCTTTCTTTTCAAAGAATTGTATTGCCCCGCTAAAGAGATGTTGCCAAACTCTATCTTCTACTTCACGAGTTGTTAGTCCGTCAGTTTTGATTTTTGCTTCATTAATTACTTCAATTAAAGTGTCTTGCCCAGACATTGGATCTTTTTGTTTAATTCTTTTTAATGCGTGATCCGCAAATTGTGCAGCGGTGTCATCCAAAAGTTGAGCTTGTCGAACTAATATTTCTCGTTCATTAAATCTTTTTGTTTCAAGCATTCTTCTCATTTTTGAAGAACCCTTAACCATTAGTTTCATTATTCGTAAATTAGTTCCTGGTCTTCTTTGAATCATGTCGTCAATGAGTTGAAGTCTTGGTTTTAGTGCATTATGGTGGTGTCTTGTAGGTACTGCGGCTAATTGGTCAAAGTGTTCTCTTCTTTTTCTATCAGTTGAAGGGAGAGTCATTCTTGGCATATTAGTCGCATCCTTTGTTTTACATTCATTCTTTCTTTATCATTGGTAACCCAGTTGTTGAGTTCTCAATTACTTTGTATCCTTTTGGTAAATCTATTCCATCTTTAGGATCTTTAGCGAAATAAAATAATTTTCCTCTTGCGTGTAAATAATATTTGTTTCCTTTTGAGTTTGTGTGTTCATATCCCATTTAATATTCACCTTTATAGATTAATTCCTTTCGTCCTTTAAATTCCTATGCCTTAAGCGTGAATTAATAAACTTCATGGAGTTAACTCTTGTACTGGTAAAATGGCTAAAATCATAAAGAAAAAAGCAAAAGTTTCTAAAAAACCAAAGCAAAAAGCTAAGGTTGTAAAGAAAGCTACTAAGAGAACTGCTCAAAAAAAATCAAATCAAACATTTGTAAAAACTATTTCCCCTGTAGTAAAATCAGTTCCAGTAAAAGAATTATCTTTGCTTGAAAGCACTAAAAATAAAATTAATGCATTTTTGGATATAAATTCAGTTAAACGTATTGCTGTTGTTTCAGATAATGATCAGGATGGACTTACTGCTTCAGTTCAAATGAAAAAGTTTTTAGATTCCAAGAAAATTGAAAATAAAATTTTCTTTTATGATCATTATTCAAAATCCTTGAATATTTCAGTTAATGAATTTATAAAATTCGCTCCTGAAAGAACAATTTTTTTAGATTTGAGTGATGGATTAATTTCTGATGCTTTATTACAAATAGGTAAACACACGGCTCCATTTTTAGTAATTGATCATCATCAAAGTGAAGTTATTAGAAATAACTCTTTTAGATGCCTTGTAATTAAACCTGTTACATTTTCAAAAGTAACTCCATCAAAATATCCTACAAGTAAAATGGTTTGTGATTTATTTTATTGCGCAGATTGGGTTGCAAGTATTGGGATAATTGGGGATTTTGCATTTGAAGAATGGAATGATTTTTTAGTTAAAGTTGAAAAGAAATATAATTTGAAAAGAGAGCAATTAAATGATTTGGATGAAATAGTTGGTTGTGTTTCTTCGCAGTACCCTGAAAAAATGATGGGATTATTTGATTTTATTTGTTCAGCAAAGGGCCCAAAAGATTTGCTTAACTCAGAATAAAAAAAAAAAAAAAAATC
>CAZOCW010000030.1:0-3055 GCA_964578405.1 uncultured archaeon
ACTAACTTATTCTCACTAGGAGCAAAACTAATCAAATTTGAATCAACAATATTCCCATCCACATACATCAAAGTGTTAAGATCTACACTTTGAGTTCCAACATTTAACACATTCACATCAAAAGTAACTATATTTCCTAAATAAGCAATATTTGAATCAAGTGAAGGAGTGACTGAAATTATCTTTGAATCAACTAAATCCACTGGGAAAACAACATTATAATCATTATCTGCAATACTCAACTCATTAGAAAGTGGAAGAACACTAACAGAAAGATTTAGTGAAGAATATATCCCTGCAGGCAAAACAAAATCAAATGTTACTCTTTTAGTTACATTTGAATCAATAAATAATAAATTTGAATCAACAACAACCCCGTCAAGATATAATAAAACATTTACATCTTTACTTTCACCCAATACATTTTTTACATTTGCATCAACATAAATTATTTGATCTGAAGGTTGAGAAAAAACTTGACTTAATGAATTACCCGCAGAAGTAATTACTCTTGCACCAAGTACTGCAATATCGTTTCCATCCACAGTCAAAGTAAACGCGGCATTATTATCTTGTGGCCAATAGTCAATTGGGGAACTTGATAAATTCAATAATAAATTTTTATCCCCTAATGAATCAAACACAGCATTAATCCTAAATGACCCGCTTGAAAAGGCAGATAAATTAAATGAATTTGTGTCCCCAATTTGAATTGCTCCACTAAATAAAGTCAAGTTGTAATCTTGAGAAACATTTGTATCATTTGTTACATTTACATCAAAGAAAAAAGGATCATTAATTATTGCATAATAACTTTTCTTAGAGAAAGAAGTTATTTTTGAATTAAATGGTTTTCCTGAAAAGGATAAAGCAAAATTTTCATCAGTAAATCCATTTGCAAAAGAATCTAATTGGGAGGAAACCACTACAGAGTAAACCCCACTAATTGGAGCAATAACTTGTTCAACATTATCAATCAGAGAAACTGAACTAGAAACACTTACCCCGTTCACATCAATTAAATTCAAATCTAAATTTGTCAAAGGAAAACAATCCACTGAAAGATCACAATATCTATCCCAAACCAAAGAAACTTTTTGATTTGCATCCAAATACGCATAATATATTAAGAAATTATTTTTGTCGAGGGATTTGAAAAGAGTTTTATTTCCATCCACAAATGCTAAATTAAGATCCAAATAACCCCAACCAGTATACTTATCCCAACCAGAAGAGTTTATGTCTTTTGCACTATTAATCAAAAGCGCTTTTGATTGAAGCCAATTTAATTTAAATGCATCCGTAACTAAAGCCACTGCCCCAGTAACATGCGGAGCAGCCATACTTGTTCCTTGTAAAAGTGCATAATCAGTATCATCTTGATTATATGCTGACTCAATCAACGCACCAGGCGCAGTAATGTCAGGTTTTTTTCTCCCATCAAAAGTTGGACCTCTACTTGAGAAAGTTGAAACAAAATCATCTGCACGTGTTGCAGTTTCATTTGTGTTCATTGAAGCAACAGTAATTACATTATATGTATCCCCTGGAACTGCAAGAGAATTTTCATCTGCCACACACTTATAACTAGAACTACCAGGACCACTATTACCTGCTGCAAAAACCATTACTTTTTTATAATAAAATTGAAGCATATCAATAAGACTAGAATCATAAGAATCCCCATCAGCTACTTCAGAACCCCCATTACAATTCAAATTTGGAGCTCCCCAAGAATTATTTGCTACATCTGCAGGATAATTTCTATCAGACAAAAAACATTTTTCAAGATTAGCGTATAAACAAGAACCAACCCCTAAATTTGTAAATCCTTTTGCATTAATCACATGTGTTGCACCATAAGCAACCCCCCTATGAAAAAGATCTCCAAATGGATTACCAAAAGCAATACCTGCTACGTGAGTTCCATGTCCTTCAATATCATCTGAACCTGAAGAAGAACAAGAAATATTTTCAAAAGTTTTAGAGGAAAAAGCAGTGTGTGTTGTTCTAATACCAGTATCAACAATACAAATACTTGATCCAAAACCAGTTGGCGAATTATCATAAAATGTGGAAGCATTTATTGCAGGAACAGAAAATTGCAACAAAGGAACTGCACGATTAATTGCAAACCCTTCAACTGAATCATTTAATAAAAAATTTAATGCATTACTCTTTGTAGTAGTTACACTATGCATTCTACCCCCAAGCAAAGTACTTACTTCTCCAACCCCATTTAGAGATTGAACAAGAGAATTTGAATTAGAGGATTGAACAAGAATAGACACTAACTCTTCTTGAGAATTTGAAGAATTAATACTTAAAGAACTCATTTGTTTAGTTTGCCCTGGAATTAAAGAATAATAATCAATTTTTTCTTGAGGAGTCATATTTTCAATTGAAACTGAAAATACTAACCCTGAAATAAGCAAAATTGACAGAATAATTAGCCCAATATGTGCAGATCGCATGCTTATTATTTGGTTAAAAGCCTTATTAAACTTTTTACCCTAAGAAGCGAATCATTAAAAATCTGATTTTCTTACTAATTGTGAGGAAAATACATTATTGATCCATCATGTTTTGGGACAAAGTAAATAATTATCCAAAGCCATTACGGCTTTCAATTCTTGAGGGAATGTTTGCTTCATTAATGTTTGGGGGAGGAATGATATTTATTGTCCCTTTTGCAGTTTACTTTGGAGCAAATAGTTTTGAAATTGGATTAATTTCAGCACTACCCGCACTACTTGCGGCATGGATACAACTTGGGACCCTGGAATTTCTTAAAGTTTTTAAAAATAGAAAAAACACAATTGTCCCAACAGTTTTTTTACAGGCAGTAAGTTGGTTACTTATAGCAGCAATCCCATTTATTTTTCCAACAAACCAAATATTTTGGTTAATAGTAATAACTACTATCGGAACAGTTGCTGGATCAATTGGTTCCCCTTTATGGCAAAGTTGGATGAGAAGTTTAACTCCTTCAGAAATACTTGGAGAATATTTTGGAATAAGAAATGCAATAACAGGAACAATAGTTTTCCTTACA
>CAZOCW010000030.1:3065-8308 GCA_964578405.1 uncultured archaeon
AATGCTTGGATGCGTACTTTTACTTAATTTATTTGAACCAACTCTGACATTATTTGCATTTGTAATAATCTTTTTACTTTCCTTCCTAGGGAGAATCCTTTCTTCATTTTTGTTTACAAAAATAGAGGACCCGCCAGTTGAAATAGATAGTAATGAAAAAATATGGTTATTTGATTTCATTAAAGAATTAAGACAAAATAATTTTGGATACTTTGTGTTATTTGGAACATTAATGACTTTTGCAATAGCATTAGTCGGGCCATTTTTCTCACTTTACTTACTCAATAATTTGGGTTTACAAAATGATTACTTTACATACACTATAATCATTTGCTCTTCAGCAGCAGCATCACTAATTTCAATGCCTTATTGGGGAAAAATTATTGACAAATATGGAACAATAAAAACTCTTAAAGCAACCGGATTACTTGCGAGCATTTACCCTTTAGCATTAATACTAATACGTGATCCTGCTGGTTTAATTGTTGCAGAATTTTTAAGCGGAATAATATTTAGCGGATTTAATCTTTGCTTAGCTAATTTTATTTATGAATCATTTAAAGCAGAAAAAATAGTTAAATATGCTAGTTACCAAGCAGTACTTTTTGGAACAGCTACTTTTGTAGGAATTATGATTAGCGGGTATGTTCAAACATTTAATATTTCATTCCAAATACTTTCAAATACATTTTACATTATGTGCACTTTTGCAATTATAATAAGACTTTTAGTTTATCTAACATTAATTAAAAAAATAAGTGATGTTAGAGAAACTACCCCTCTCAAAAATGATCAACTTGTTATTGGAGTATTAACATTTGAACCTGTGAGAGAAACGCTTGAAGCAAGCGCAACACTACTTCTTACAACTACTGAAAAAGAATTCAAAACAACAGTACATACAATTGGAAGAATAAAAGACAAAGGAGAAGAAGAACTAAAAGAAGGAGCAATGTTTGTTGGAGAACTAGGGAGCAAAGGAAAAAAAAGAATCGTTAAAACGGCACGAGATGCAGAGGAATTTGCTGTTGAAGGAATAGAAAGAGTAGAAGACTTTACACTTACGGGGCTTGGAAAAGCTGAAGAAATGACAGTTAATGGACTAAAAAAAGCAAAGAACAGAATAATTCGTGAAAAAGAAAAAAGAAGATCAAAGGGCTTTATCTAAACCCTTTGCAGGCAAAGTGTTTTATTTAACCCTTAACAAACAAAGGATTTTGTCTAAACCCTTTTTTTGTGATTTATTTTATCTTGGCAAGAAAGTTAATTTTAAAGTAAACCCTTGACCAGCTGTTGCTTTTACAACAGTACCAGAAATTGGTTTTCTTCCTTCAGTAAAAACGTGTAGAGAACCCCAAAGATCTCCTCCACCCAATTTAAAGTGGCCAGAGGCACGCATTATTCGAGTATTAGAAAAATCTATTTTTTTAAATTTATTTCCTTCCATTGCATTAACTGTTGCGGTAGATATTACCCCTTCAACATCAACTACATCACATTCAGAAATGTTATTCATTTCCATTCCTTGTTTAATACAAGAAATAATATTATCCCCTTCATCAAATTGAAGAGTCAAGAACTGTTTCTTGATTGGTTCTCTAATTACTATTGAATCAATACTTTTTGGCATAAACATCACCGATTTTTACTATACTTATCCTTGCACATAGTGAAAGACAATCGATTTTTAAGGGTTCTTTTTGGAAGAATGCTACTTTAACGATTCTTTTATACTGCAAAGTAAATCTGCTCTTCGTTTAATTTGCTTCCCTATCTCTTTTTCAGCAAGCTTTTCTTTACCTGCAGAAACAATTACAAGCAAAGTATCACAAGCATTAACTTTTGCATCTTTTGAGAAATTATAACTCCCATTTGAGTAAGTTGCAATTGCAGTAAAATTTTTTCCTTTTGCAGAGTTAAGATCCTGCCCCACAAGTTTTGTTCCATTTGCTTCAATTTCAATAATATCAAATTCCCCAATACCCAAATTTACAAGTTCACTTACTGTTGGGCGAGTTATCATTAATTCAACTGAATGTGCAGCAAATTTATCGGAGTTAATTGGAATTAACCCTAATTTGTTTAACATTTCTTCTGCATCAGGAGTATCAATACAAACAAATATTTTCTTCGCACCAGCATTTTTAGCATACATTGCCGCAAGAATATTTTCTTTTTCAAATTCAGAAGCACAAATAAAAACATCACATTTTTCAAGTTCCAAATCATCAAGAACCTCGGGTTTTGTTGGATCAGCATTAACCACAGAAACATTTAACGATTCAGAAAGAGAGGTAGCTTGTTCTTTTCTTTTAATAACAAAAACTAACTTATCCTTATTTTCATTTAAAATAAGTTTTCCTAATTGAAAACCAAAACTACTATATCCTACAATTGCTATGTACATTCCAATCAATTCCTTTAATTATTGAACAATTTATAGAGTTTTTAAATAGAAACCCCACTAGTAAACTCTTTTTGATTTACACCCTACTTCCAAAACCCATACTTTTTATCAAAATTAAAAAAGGCAATATTTCCATTCTTCCTAAAATCATGTGAAGACTAAGTAAAAATTTTAAGAAAGGAGTCATCTCATACCATGCGGCCCCACCGAAAAAACTTAAACCAACATTACCTTGAGCTGAAGCAACTGTAAAAATACTTTCAATAGCCCCATATCCAAATAACATAAAAATAATTGAACCAAGAATTAATACAAAAACATAAAGCACCATATAAGACAATGACTTTAGAGCAGCATCATCCGAAATAATTTTGTCCCCAATTTTTAATGGAACTATTGAATGTTGAGGAAGAAACGCTTTGTGAATTTCTCTTCGAATTACTTTAAACAAAATTAAAATTCTCCAAATCTTTAATGCCCCTGTGGTTGAACCATAACAAGCACCAAAAATCATTAATAAAATTAAAATAAAAACTGACAAAGCAGGCATTGAGTCAATTGTTATAAAAGTTGTTGCACCAGTCCCAGTAATTGCTGAAACAATATAAAAAAATCCATCAAAATAAGCCGCATCTTTAAAAAAGTAAAAATTAATGCAAAGCAAAATTGTTGCTGCAACAATTACTCCAAAAAAGAATCTAAGTTCAGGGCCTGCAAAGAACTTTCTTATTCTACCTTTAAACAAATCATGATGAGATTCAAAACTAATTCCTCCAAGGAGCATTAGAATTATTGCAACCCCCATTGCGGTTGGACCATAATAACCAACACCCACTGAGTTTGTCGAAAATCCCCCTGTTGCAATTGAAGTAAACGAATGAAATATTGCATCAAATAAACTTAAACCTGAAAACAAGAATAATACAATTCCAATCAAAGTGTACACAAAATATATTGTTAGAATTGTACGAGCAACTCTTTTCACATTACTATAAAATTCCTCATTTCTCCCTTCTGCTGCAAATAAATTTAGAGCGGTATCTGGTTTTTCATAAAAAAGAAGCGCAAGTAAAACTATTCCAAACCCGCCCATCCATTGAATAAAACCTCTCCAAAAATTAAGAGAAAAAGGTAAATTCTCAGGAGTTGGAATCATACTTAATCCAGTTCCACTCCATCCAGAAACGGATTCAAAAAAAGCATCAATCGGAGAAATATTGTTAAACAAAAAAGGAATTGAGGAAATTACTCCAATAATAAACCAAGCAAGAGCAATTGAAATAATTGCATGCTTCATTCTTGTTTGTCTTACTCCTGCAAAATTTCTTGCAAAAGTAAAAACAACAAATAACCCTAAACCCATTAGGGCAAAAACTTCAGTATACAGCCACTCCCCATAAATAATAGAAACAATTACTGGAACAATCATTGCTACCCCAATAAAACGTAGCATATTAGAAATAGTATAAAGAATAATTAGAATATCATTCTTGTCAAGTTCAGCCATCTTCTCTTAAAAAAGTGAAGAAAAACAGGTTATAAATCTTGCATGAGGGAGTCAAAACTTAAATTTTGAACCTGCAAAATCAAAAGTTGCAAAGTAATCACTAACATTTTCTGCCCGACGTATTAATTCAACTCCACCATTCTCACG
Organism: uncultured archaeon; assembly: GCA_964578405.1. GTDB lineage: Archaea > Iainarchaeota > Iainarchaeia > Iainarchaeales > JAAZKV01 > JAAZKV01. The sequence goes on from CAZOCW010000030.1 coordinate 7,127, forward strand.
AAGTAAAAGTTCAGCACTTTTTAGTTTCCCATTATAATTGAAACCCATTGCATAACCATGTGCACCAGCATTGTGAATTGCAATAATATCCCCAATTTCTATTTTTGGAAGCATTCTATCAATTGCAAATTTATCATTATTCTCACAAAGTGAACCAACAACATCATACTTCTCTGTTCTTGGAGCATTCTCTTTCCCAAGAACTGTTATATGATGATAGGACCCGTATAAAGCTGGACGCATTAAATTAGACATACATGCATCTACACCAATATACTCTTTGTAAATATGCTTTTCGTGAATTGCACGAGTAATTAAATAATCAAATGGACCAGTAACCATTCTACCATTTTCCATTACTACTTTTAACGGAGATAAATTATTTGCTAAAATCTTTTCCCCATATAATTTGTAAATTTTATTTGAAACATATGCTAAATCCACTTCTTTTTGTTCAGGTTTGTAAGGAATTCCAATTCCTCCACCCAAATTAATAAAATCAAACTTTATTCCAACTTTACTTGAAATTTCTACAACTAAATCAAATAACATTTCAGCAGTTTGAACAAAAGCATCAGGACGAAGTTCATTTGATGCAACCATTGTGTGAAGACCAAATCTCTTTGCCCCTTTTTGTTTTGCAATTCGGTAAGCTTCAAACAATTGTTCTTTAGTTAACCCATATTTTGCATCTTGCGGGTTCCCTATAACATTCCCTTCTGCGGTTGCTCGAAGGGGACCTGGATTATATCTAAAACAAATTAGCTCAGGAAGTTTTCCACCCAATGCATTTTGTAAATATTCAATATGCGTAATATCATCCAAATTTATTATTGCGCCCATTTCAAAGGCTTTTACAAATTCATTTGCAGGAGTATTATTTGAGGTAAACATTATTTGTTCCCCTTTCAAACCAACTTTTTCTGCAATAAGTAACTCCGGAAGAGAACTACAATCTGCCACCATCCCTTCTTCTTTTAATATTGAAATTAAAGTTGGGTTTGGGCAAGCTTTAACTGCAAAATAATTTTTGAATCCATTAACCCATGAAAAAGAAGAATACAATTTTCTTGCATTTTCTCTAATTCCTTTTTCATCATACAAATGAAAGGGAGTTGGATAAGTTTTGATTATTTCCTCAATTTGAGATTTAGTAAAAAATAAATCATTATCATTATTCAT